>JAFUEI010000010.1 GCA_017464025.1 Paludibacteraceae bacterium
AGGTAGCCATCAGCGGGTTTGAGAGTCAGTCTGTGACACAGTGCGAGGGTATAACCACTCTGCCCGGCACGCAGACCAGGCTGACTTGCTCAGATGTACATGTAGGATGGAGTGCAAGCGAGATAATGCCGGCTTCGGATGTTCGCCCCGCCGACTTCTTCACGCGTGCCGAAGATGCACCGGAAATCACCGGCAATACCACCTTCTACGCTGTGTTTGCTGACCAATCGGCTGGAGCTGCAACCGCAACCAATACTACTTATACTTTCAATTCCGTCGCATGGGGAGATGCTACTAACTCGTGGAGTTCGGGTGCGGCAGGAAATGCATTGACATCGAATCGTGGCGTCCAAGTGACGGAAGGAAAATCGGGTGCGAATGCAACAACAAAAGATGATTATACAAGTGTAACTAAGGTAACTGTAACATATTCCACAAATTCAAGTAGCGGTGTAGGTACGATATCAATCAAAGTAAACGATGTCGCTTACACGGGTAGTGCAAGTGTCACCAAAACAAGAGGAACGGCTGACCGAACAATAAATTACACGCCCTCATCATCGGCTCAGACAGGCAAAGTAAACATTACTGTAACATGCACTGATAATAGTATCTATGTTAAGTCTGTTCAAATTTTCTACACCGGCTCGGCTGTAACTTACAGTAACTATCGTACCTCGTGCTGCAACAACTCGAATTTCACCTTCGGCACGATAGCCGACCCTGTGACAGAGTATGTGATTGTGCGCGAAGACCTTGAGAGTGCGTCTGATTATGGTATTATCGATTTCTCCACCTCAAGTCTTAACACCACAGGTGCAATCACTTGGTCAATCACGGTGCGTCAGAAATCCGTCAACAATACTAAATACACATGGAGTACGAGCGGCACGGCTCAAACTCCATCGGGAGAGTTCTATGTAGATGTTACCAGTGGAGAGATTAAGGGCAACAATCCGGGTGTATATATGGTTACTTTGAGTCAGGCGCAGGGAGCTACCAATTATTGTCCTACCGACGCGGTAGTGACCGTGCGTGTGAAGACTCTTGATAAGTTCATCGATAACGTCAACGGCAACTTTGGCGGAGAGTCGAAAGTACGCGAGGATACGGGTGACGGCATCCTGCTGCCCACCGAAGCCGAGTTCACCATCAACAACGGTTGTGCCGACGGTAAGGTGCGCCGTCTGGTGGGTTGGATCAAGGAGAGCAACCTCGGCTCCTACAAGTCAAGCGGAAGCACAGGCTTCATCGACGACCTGAAGACCGGTGATGCTGCCTCTAACAAAGTCATTGCTCCGGGTACACGCGTCTCTGCAACCGGCATTACATGGTACGCTGTGTGGGGGATAGAACAACAATAAACAAATAACGGAGAGCAAAGATGAAAACTACTATAATAACGCAAATACATACGATTATGAACAGATATACGAAATCCTTGTGTGCTTTCTTCTTTTCAGTAGGATTGTGTGCGCACGCGTGGGCCGGCGATGTCACGTTTACGGCGGGCACCAATACCGGATCGACAAGTGTTACCGTATCGCCGATAACGATGTCGGTTACGGGTAGCAATCCAGGCGATTTATCCGGTAATCCATACAAGGTATATGGCGGAAAGACGTTGAATTTCAGTATTGCTTCCGGCATGGGGACTATCACGAAGATAGTGATTACCTGCACTGCTACCAATACCAACACGTATGGTCCGAAGAATCTGTCGGGCACAGGTTATACTGGCAGCACCGGCTATACCGGCACATGGACGGGCAGTGCTACCAGTGTTTCGCTCTCGGCTTCGGCACAAGTGCGATTCACGTCAGTGGTGGTTACTTACCTGTCCGGCAATTGCAAATATATGGTTTGGGATGGCAGTCAATATGTTGTGTGGAAAACACAACCGATGAGCCAGGTGGTTCCAACGCCGCCGACAATTCCGGGGTATATATCATCTGTTACTGGCGATGGAGGAGGTGGAGTCGCTTGGTGCACAAAACCTATTCCTACAGGTAATTGTGTTGCCAATATAAATAACAGCTCGGGAGATTACAAAGGTTGTTGGCGTTTTGTGCCTAATGAAGGCGGTGCTGAACCGGCAGCATATAACTACCCCAATGGAGCGGATGTGTTGTATCCGGTCTATCAGGATGAAGAAACCTTTTGTTTTTCTACCGGTGTGACTTCTTGCAATTCGCCATTTGGCACATTATCGGCAACTGGGGGAACAACTGTAACTTGGTCAGGGTCGAATATCAACAAAACTATTAGTCTCTCCGATAAGAAAGGCAGTGGCACGGTCAGTTGGTCGGTCAGCCCGACATCAAAAGCCTCTATAAGCGGTGGCAGTAGTAGTGCTACGCTGACAGTGAAAGGCGCAGGCACGATAACTGTTACATGCACCATAGCAGCCTCAGGCGACTACTGCGAGGAGAGTAAGACCATAACCATTACTTCTAATCCCCAAGAGTATGATGTAGTCTATCATCTGACAGGTGTTACAAAAACATCCGGTCCTTCAAAAGTGGATTGTACCCAAGATGATTTGGAGGTATTTTTCAATGTTAATGATGGCTATACCAGCGATGGGTTGTTAGGTCGGGTAGTGGTGAAAGATGCAAATTCGGAGTCATGGTGCTATAGCACCGGTACCTATTCGGGTTGCGCTACAGAGAACATCGAATTATCCGGCAATAGTATTTACTATATTAATGACGGGGTCTTTGCCGGCAATGTTGATGTATATATCACAGCACCGATAGACGAGTGTACGGAGCCGTGGATGGCATTTGCGACCGGCACCAACCGCACCATCAGCTATGGCGCTGCCGGCTGGACCGATGCAGCATCGGTGAAGGTGTCGGCAGGCGGTGCCGCAACGGGACAAACCGTCACCTACGCCACGACCAACAGTGCTGTGGCCTCGGTGGACAACTCTGGTGTTGTCACCATAGGCAGCACAGCCGGTACCGCAACCATCTCCGCTACGGCAGCCAAAGCCGACGGCTACTGCGAGAAAACAGTGTCCTATACCGTTACCGTCAACTGCGCCACTCCGACGACATCTGCCAATGAGTCGGGAAAAGCGATGACAGTCTCTTCTGTATTACCTACCTCGGCACGAATAGAAGGAGGTATCATCGTCAGCTTGGGCGGCGCATCGTCAAACACTGCGCATGGTTTTGTGTATGGAACAAGTCATAATCCCACATTAAGCGATACCGAAAAAGGTTGGTCTGGTACTAATGCTGTGCCATTCCGCAACGAAGGTAAGAAATGGGGCGGTTGGAATATCACCGGTCTCACTCCCGGTACTACTTACTATGTTCGTACATACGTCACAACCGAATGTGGCGGCACCGGCTACTCTCCCACAGAGGTTAGTTTCACCACTCCGCATCAATACTACATCACCTACGATGCCAATGGCGGTACGGGAAGCATCTCCGACCAAAGCAAATTGGAGGGTACGAATGTCACCTTATCCGATGGAACAGGCTTTACGCGCGAAGGCTACACCTTGCAGAAGTGGAATACAGCATCAGATGGTGGCGGTGCTAACCACACCCTTGGTGCAACTTACACAGGCAATGCCAATCTTGATTTATATGCTATATGGCAAGCTCAAAATTATACCATAACTCTGAATAACCAAAGTGCTACATCAGCCGGAACGGCAAGTAAGAACGTAACATATAACTCTAACATCGGTCTGACGACAGCCATCAACAAACCTACAAAGACCGGCTACACCTTCGGCGGATACTTCACTTCACCGGGTGGTGCCGGAATACAGCTCATCGGCACCGACGGCAACTGGATAGCCAATGTTGACGGCTATACCGATGCCGACAAGAAATGGCAATATGCGGGCAACCTCATGCTATATGCCAAGTGGACTGCCAACGAGATAGAACTCGAACTCTCAGCCAACGGCGGCGAGAGCGATGGTTCGGCAGTAGTACTCTACGACGCTACCGGACTGAAAGCAGGTTCACTCACACATGCTGAATATGAGGGACATAACCTCGTCGGCTATTACCAAGAACCTGCACATACCACCAAAGTGCTGAACAGTGACGGCTCTTTTGCTGCCTCCTCCGTCAGCGGCTATATCACCGACGGTAAATGGAGCCGCACCGCCACACCTACCACTCTCTACGCTTTCTGGGCTACGGAGATACGCACCGTCACCTTCGACCTGCAAGACAAAGGCGACGACTTCACGCAGGATGTGGAATATAATACGAAAGTATCGCGGCCGACGCCGGACCCCTCGCATGTTGACTATAATTTCGCAGGTTGGATGACCACTGCCGGCGGCAGTACTTCATTTGATTTCAATAGTAACATTACCACCAACACTACCGTTTATGCCAAGTGGACGCCAAAGACCTATGAGAACCTTCTCTTCGCCTGCGTGGACATCGATCTGGAAACCGAAGATGGGAATCCGGTGCTTGTAACTTCGCGCAACGGAGTGAACATAATGGCGACAAAGAAGCTGAAAGTGAATGTGAGTGGTGCCATTGCAGGCCATCGTGTCACACTGAGCGGCAACGACCTTAAATTCTATCGCAATGACGGTACTCGTTTTGTAGAACTGACAGGTGCCAACTCGCTTACCGCACCGCTTGTTGACAAAGAAGTATATGTCAGCTACAATCCGTCAATTACGGGAACGGGGGCTATTTTGCAACCCGACATCACTGTGGCGTGCGATGGTTTTGAAGAAACGTTCTCAAGTAAAGTCAAAGCACGCAATCTGCCCGAGTCGGTGGCTATCGTAGCTCGTGTAGGCGACACGTGGCATGCCCTGCCTGCCAATATGACTACTGAACAAACACCGGCTCCTGTCATGGTTAGCACCGAGACGGCTGCCGGGCTGATTACCGCTAAGGGCCCGTCAACCGTGCAGTATAAACTATGGCCGGTCACAACCGTCAATTCCGAAAACGACCGTTTTGGTACGGCGACGGCAGCAACACCGGGCGCTTTGTATGCCGACCGCTTGCGCTTTGCCGGCAACGGTAACGACGGATTATGGGCGAACAACAGTTCCAGCAAGAACGGCATCCGCAATTATGCAGACATCACTGCCGCTAATACCGTGGTGAATAATACCAGTGCCTACGAATGGATAGTTACTACCGCAGAGGTGGACGGACAATTTGTCTATACCTTGCAGACACAGCAACCCGCCAATAACAACAACCTCCGACTCTGGGGTAACAAGTGGGGCACCTACGGCACCTACGGCATAACAGAGCTGTATATCCTCCCTCTGACCGTTGTGCAAACCGCCGACATCACCGTCATGGAGTGGGGTACCAATGAGCTTGCCGTCAAATATGCAAACGCAGGCAATGTGGCATCCGGCACCTTCAAGGCAAAGATTGGCACAGGCAGTCAGACCACTGTAACATGTGCTTCACTCGGTGGTGATATATACAGACTGACCGGCGTTGGTGATCTGCAGGCTAATCCTGCCAAAACATTGATTCTTAGTATGACTGAAGGGGGAACCCCCAAGCAGGCTACGTTTGCCATACCGCTTATACTGACCGACAGCAAGAATGATGCGCAGATAAGTTCACTGGCGGCAGGTGGAGATGGTTCCACATCCATAGCCGATGGAAGGCAAATTGCCAGAAATCTGGATGTCGTGGTAAGAAGTGGAGGCAGCCTGACGACAAGTACAGCGGCTGGAGCGTTTGCCAACTTGTACGTCTATCCGGCAGGAAAGGTAAGTATCAACAATAATATTCGCTTCAATAACATATATATTCGGGCCGGATATAGTTGGCTTGTAGGAAGCTATGCACTCCCGATATTCTATGTGGATGAGTCTGTTTCGAATGTGGATGAAACAATCATCACGGAAGATGTGGTGCTTGATTTGTATGTCAATGGCAGTCGCTACTACCCGCTGTCGCTACCGACAACCGTCAATCTGGCAGAAGTGACCGACGAGATAGGTAATGAGGATTTTAATGCGTGGATATTGGGGTATGATGGTCGGCGTCGCAGCCGCAACAACGGGCAAGACGATGCTAACTGGACCTATACCACAGGTGGTGATATGAAGATGGGCATCGGCTATTTGATAGCTGCTGAACCGCGTAGTGAGGTTAGTGGACGCAGATATGCCATCGTCAGATTCCCGTTGGGAAAGATGTTGAGTTCGGAGAAGGACGATAAGATTGTGAACGGTTTGGGAGCATGGGGATTCACGAATGGAAATCTGAATGAAGGAATTCGTGCAAGCAATGCGGGTTGGAATTTTGTGGGAAATCCATATCTGACGAGCTTTAAGAGCAATTTGAGCGGTTCTATAATGAGCGGTTTGCTGACAAAAGAGACTTTTGAAAATGGCAATTGGACAGGTCAGTGGACCTATAAAGGAACTATTGCTTATGTCTCAATGCTCAATGCTATCGGTGATGATTATGAACAGTTCCCGCTGACAGGTGCTGAGGCTAAAAAGATTCCCTCTTTCACCTCATTCTTCGTTCAGTTGTCCGCGGGAGATGCTGTCACATTCGCCTCTTCCGGTAGGCAGACCTCTGCTCCTATGAGAAGTCAGATTTTGCAGACACAGCCGGAGCAGTGGGTATATGTGGAGCTCATGAATAACGAACAAAACGATCATACGGGAATTAGAATCAGCAATCGCTATGCTGCCGAATATGAGGTAAATGCAGATTTGGAGAAGATGTTCGGTTCTGCTAACAATCTGAAACTTTACTCTCTTGGCGGTGGTACACGGTTGGCATACAATGCGCTGCCGTTAGCCGTTGCTGCCGAGAGTGTTCCATTAGGCTATCGGGCGCCAAAGACAGGTGAATACGCATTCACCTTACCCCCCGATGTTGACCTTACGGATGTAGAGGCAATCTACCTGACCGACTACGAGGAAGGCCGGACGGTGGACCTGATGTGGGTGGATTATGATTTCCATACACCGGCCGGTCAGAATGACAAGCGGTTCGCACTATCTGTCGTCCTGAAAGTCCCCAAGGTTGCAACCGGCGGTGGCCAGACATTAGGCAGCGATAGCGACTGGAGCTTCCGCCTGAATGGAGGCAAGCGAATGCTGACGGTGCGCGACGTACCGGAAGGAGCTGACGTGTATGTATTTTCCGCTGAAGGCAAACTGGTGAAGCGGTGGGAGCGTGTCAAGGGCGGCATGTTACTCTCTGCTCCGGTGCCGGCTGAAGGGGTGTATAGCGTCCGTGTAAGCTGTAACGGTGAGGCAAGGACTGAAAAAACTGTGGTGTACTGAAAGTTTTAGGAATAGGGCTCGTTGAAAGACAATACGAAAGATAATGCAAGAATTGATATGAAAAGATTGCACTATATGGTATTAGGGCTTTTGCTCATGTTGGGAGCGGGGCCGATGATAGCGCAGACGGATGGGCTATGGCTGATTTCTCGTCAGCGCATGTCAGGGACTGGCGGAACTATGTCGCAGGGCATAGGCATCATGTCGGGTGGTATGACAGTACAGCCGGCGGGGGCGGGCGGTTGGTCCGCTACAGGGATGCATAGTTCTGTGGAATTTGGAAGCCGATATGCCGGAACAGCTGCTGCATTGCGCGGCACGGGCAGTAGGTATTCGTCTCAAATAACATCAGTAGGAGCAAGTACGGTTAATCCCGTGAATACGAGTCGCCCGCAACGCATCGGAGGACAAGATAGCGGAGGCCCTGATAAGCCTAATCAGCCGGGAGCCGCTCCCGTCGGTGATATACCGCTTTTATGGCTGCTGCTCTTGTCTGCCCTCTATTCTGTTATTGGAAGGTGTAGGGTGTTACTGAAGTTTGGAAAGAATAGAACGGTAGAGAAAGCGGATAGACAAGTGTAATAGCCTGACGTGCCGGATGGAAATTTTTTTATTCAAGGTGTTGTGCAAATGGTAGAAAAGTTGTACCTTTGCAGCCGCTTTCGCAAGTAGGCTCTCGTGCAGAAGCAAGTGGAAAGGCTTACCAATGTGGTGAAGTGCTCCCGCCTACCCGATATAATGTTATAAATCAACAGTTAAATGTACGCAATCGTAGAGATTCAAGGACAGCAGTTCCGTGCCGAAGCCGGCAAAAAGCTGTATGTGAACCGCCTGCAGGCCGAGGCCGGGCAGACGCTCGAATTTGACAAAGTGTTGCTCGTTGACAACGAGGGTGCTGTCAAGGTTGGCGCCCCCACCGTCGAAGGAGCCAAAGTAACGGCAGAGGTCGTAGCCGACGTGCGCGGCGAGAAGGTGCTTGTTTTCCACAAGAAACGTCGCAAGGGCTACAAGAAACTCAACGGCTTCCGGGCCGACCTTACGCAAATCCTCATCAAAGAAATCGCAGGTTAAACCCCAGTTAGAAGAACTATACTCCCGTTAGTGATTCTAAGATTAAAACTAACAAAGACTTATGGCACATAAAAAAGGTGTGGGCTCGTCTCAGAACGGCCGTGAATCAGAAAGCAAACGTCTTGGTGTGAAGATCTGGGGCGGACAATTTGCAAAAGCAGGTAACATCATCGTGCGTCAGCGCGGTACGGTGCACAATCCGGGTGAAAACATGGGTATGGGCAAAGACCATACGCTCTTCGCTCTCGTGGATGGCATCGTCACCTTCCGTAAGAAGAAGAACAACCGTTCGTATGTCTCTATTGAGCCGATAGCCAACGCTGAAGCCTGATAGATGACGCACTAACTTTCCATCGCTATCACTCTCCCGCGTTAGAGCATCGGCTCCGACGGGGAGAGTGTTGTTATTTCCTATCGGGTTATTCACTATTCTATTAAGCCAATATGCTTACACTCAAACAAATCTACGACAACCGGCAACGGGTCATCGACGGCCTGCTCAAGAAGCATTTCGAAGGAGCGGCCGAGGCCGTTGACCATGTGCTGGCCCTTGATGCACAGCGCAAGGCTGCCCAGCAGCAGAAAGATGCTGCGCAGGCCGAGATGAACCGTATCTCCAAGGAGATTGGCTTGCTCTTCAAGCAGGGGAAGACCGAAGAGGCCGCTGCCGCCAAGGCAAGAACCGGTGAACTCAAAGAGAGCATCGCGCGTTACGAGACGGCCATGAAGGAGGCCGAGGAGGCGCAGACCCGTCTGCTCCTCACTATCCCCAACGTGCCTTACGACATCGTTCCCGAAGGTGCCGCGGCCGAAGACAACCTCGCAGTGGCAATAGGCAACTGGCCCAACCGGGCAATGGTTGACGCTATCGCAGCCAACGGACATGTGGCTCTCCGCTACTGGGATACCGCTGCCGACGAGAAGATTGCTGAAGACAGACTCGCCTCCCTCTCTTGTGGAGAGGGCAGGGCAGAGGTTGCCAAGTTGCCTCATTGGGAACTGGCTAAGAAATACAACCTCATCGACTTCGACCTCGGGGTGAAGATTTCCGGTGCAGGCTTCCCCGTCTATATCGGCAAGGGCGCGCAACTGCAACGCGCACTCATCAACTTCTTCCTCGCCGAGGCGGCCAAAGCCGGTTATACGGAAATCATGCCTCCTACGGTGGTCAATGCCGCTTCCGGCTATGGCACAGGCCAACTGCCCGACAAGGAAGGCCAGATGTATCATTGCGAAGTCGATGACCTCTATCTCATCCCGACGGCCGAGGTGCCTGTCACCAACCTTTACCGCGATGTCATCATCGACGAGAAGGACCTGCCTATCAAGAACTGTGCCTACACCGAGTGTTTCCGCCGCGAGGCCGGCAGCTATGGCAAGGATGTGCGCGGGCTCAACCGGCTCCACGAGTTCTCCAAAATAGAGATTGTGCGTATCGATATGCCCGAACATTCCGACGAGAGTCATAAAGAGATGCTGGCACATGTCGAAGGTCTGCTTCAGAAACTCGAATTGCCTTACCGCATTCTCCGCCTTTGCGGAGGCGACATGTCCTTCACGGCTGCCCTCTGCTACGACTTCGAGGTTTATTCCGAGGCACAGCACCGTTGGCTGGAGGTGAGCTCCACCAGCAACTTCGATACCTATCAGGCCAACCGGCTCCATTGCCGCTACCGCCGTCAGGAAGACAAGAAAGTCGCTCTCTGCCATACCCTCAACGGCTCTGCACTGGCCTTGCCCCGTATCGTGGCGGCCCTCTTGGAGAACAACCAGACCCCGCGCGGCATCCATATCCCCGTTGCTCTGCAGCCCTATACAGGCTTTGAGTGGATCGACTGATATCGCTTCCCTCAGCGCCCCTTCCGCATCGGAGGGGGCGTTTTTTGTATATTCGGGAATTTGTTGTATCTTTGCAACCGTCTGGGAGTGCGGACACCGTCGTCTGCATCTGCCGCAGAGACAAATAATAACCAATCCGGTATATACCATCGGTTCTCACCAGCCTTGTCTTGTATGAAACGTCTCTTTGTTTTCTCTGTTTTATGGGCAGCCATGCTGTGCGCTGCCTCTGTGTCGCGTGCGGAAGATGTTATCTTCCGGCAGGATTTTCGTTTGGGAGCGGCCGATTGGACACGGAATCCGCAGTTGGAAGTTCCCGAAGTGCTCGGGGCGGTGTGGAAACAGAGCACTGTTTACGGGCTGGTGGCCACCGGCTATTCCGATGCCACGCAGCTCCGCTATGTCTCCGACGAACTGATCTCCTCGCCCGAAATCAGCCTCAAGGACTATACCTCCGCCTTTCTCTCTTTCACGCATACCTATCGCTACGGCTCGTTGGAGCATATCTCGCTCTATTGCTATGCCGATGGCATCTGGCACCCGCTCTCTATTCCGGTCTATCCTACAGGCACCGACTGGGTGTTTGTCAATTCGGGCAGTATCAGCCTCTCCTCTTTCCTTGGCAAGACTGTACGCATCGCTTTCCGCTATACCTCTACGGATGCTGTGGCGGGTACGTGGGAAATTCAGGACATGCTGATAGAGGGGACGCCCTCCGTCAGCAAGCCCGTTGAACGTATCGGGGTCAAGGAGTTCAGCCGAAGGGCGGAAGCGCAGACCGACTATGAGGTGACGGGTGTGGTGCAGGATATCGTCAACTCCACCTATGGTAACTTCTTCTTTGCCGACACGGCCGATGCCTCTTCGCGCATATATCTCTATGGTGTGCTTACGCCCGAAGGGGGCACTCGGCAGTTCTATACGCTCGATGTGGGCAAAGACGACACCCTTACTGTCAGAGGTCGCTGGCTGCATTATACCAACAAGCAGACCGGTGAGGATTACGATGAGATAGTCAATGCCGTCTATGTCGTGAACCGCAAGGCGGCCTACGACCCCGATTGGTCTGACTATCTGCAAGGCAACTGGAGTGATTATACGGGGCGCACCGTATCGCTGCCCGATACCATGTATGTCTGTGCCTACGGGCAGCAGGCTCTTCTTGTCGCTTCTGAGCGTCTGCGCTCTCCCGAAGAGATTGCGGCCGGACTGCCTCTCGATTCTGTGCGCTACAAAGAGGTGCTGCGCCGCAACCGTTTGGCCACGCTCACGCTGACCGGCATCGCCAATCCCACGGCATGGCGGCTGGGCTCCCGTTTGCTCAATCTGAAGGCTGTCGTCCGCGACAAACGCCGGCTTGAGCCGGTAGGAAGCCTGCAAGTACTCCCTGCCGAAAGACCCGCTGTCCCGCTGCTGCAGGGGGCCTCGCTGCGCGTCTGTGGCGCCAACATCGAGAATTATTTCTACCATTGGGACGGTGCCTATGCCGGAGCCTCAAGCGGGCAGGAGTTTGCCTGGCAGACGGAGAAGCTCTGCAACGCCTTGCTGATGCTCGATGCCGACCTCTATGCTCTCTGCGAGGTGGACGACGGACAGGAGGTGCTCCTCACGCTCACATCGGCCATGAACAAGGCCTGCTCTGCTACGCGCTACGATTATGTGAACGACGGAACAACGTCCAATCAGACGATCAAGTGTGCCTATATCTATCGTAAGGACAAACTGCTGCCTTACGGCTCGCTGACGCATCCATATACCGCTGCCAGCTATACATGGTACAACCGTGAACTCGTTCAGGGTTTTCAGGAAATAGCTTCCGGCGAGCGCTTCGTGGTCTCGGTCAACCATTTCAAGGCCAAGTCGGGCACGGCCGATACCAATACCGACAGGATGTACAATGTGCAGTGGCTGGCCTCTGCGCTGGCGGATGTGCCTTCGCTCTACGCCGATTCCGATATCCTCGTCTTGGGCGACCTCAACAGCTATTCTGCCGAAGAACCCGTGCGCTATCTCTCTGCCGCCGGCTATGTGGACGAACTGAAGCGCTTTGTGCCTGACGATTACAGCTATGTCTATCGGGGCGAGACTGGCTTTCTCGACCATGTGCTGACCACTCCTTCGTTGAGCCGTCAGGTCCGCTCGGTGGCCGTATGGCATGTCAATGCCGACGAGCCCGTAGCCCATGCCTATACTTATGGCGACACCACGCCGTGGCGCTATTCCGACCACGACCCCGTCCTTGTTGGTCTCCGGCTGGGCAATAGTCCCGCTGTGCCCACCGATGCTGCACAGCACGAGTCGGCTCATTTGGCCTGGTCTGTCAGTGCCGGCCGACTGGCGCTTCATTCCGATGTGCCGGCTCGGGTCGCCGTCTATGGGCTTGACGGCCGTTGTGTCGGCTACTGGCATGTGTATGGCACGCAGACTGTGGCCTTGCCGGCTGGAATATATGTGCTGGCGGGAGAAGGTAAGAACTATAAATGTATCATTCCATGAATACGCTGACTACAATCGTTGCATGTACGTTGCCGTCGCTGGTGGTGCTGGCGGCCGTGTGGATTATCTTGGGCCGTATGCTCAAGGAGGAGCGCGAGAAGCGCACCTACGAACTCCGTCGGCAGGACCGCACGCAGACGACGCCGCTCCGTCTGCGGGGCTACGAGCGGCTTGCGTTGCTTCTCGAACGTATCACGCCTGGGCACATGCTTATGAATGCCGACCTGACCGGCCTGACGCTGACCGAACTGCAGCGTCAGCTCCTGCAGACGGTTCGGCTCGAGACCGACCACAACCTCTCCCAGCAAATCTATGTGGGCGACGAGGTTTGGCAGGCCGTTATGCTCGCCCGGGAAGAAACCGTCAACTTCATCAACGCTATTGCTCTCCAGATGCCCGAAGGGGCCACGGCATTGCAGTATGCCCAAACGCTTATCACGGCCTATGCCAACAATGGCGAGACCCCCGTTCAGCGGGCAATGCAACTGCTTAAGGCCGAGGCGCGCAGTTTGCTCTGATATCCCATGCTTTGCTCTTTCCTGATGCGCAAACACTTCCCTATATGGCTTCTTGTGCTCTGCCTCTTGGCAGCTTGCGACCAGCAGACCACCGTCTGTCTGCAGACCGAGGCCGTGCGTTGCCGCGTTGTCTTCAGTTGCGACTCCCTTGTGCAGACCGCCGACACTGCCTATATCGGGACCTTCACCGTTGTCGATTCCCTCACCGTGCAGGGGCTCGGCTCCGACTCTGTGCTCTATGCCAATAGCAAGGCGGTAAGCAGCATCTCGCTGCCCCTGCGTAAGGACACGGTGGCCACCGCTTTCTGTCTCCGTTTGAACGACGCGACCGACACACTGACCATCCGCCATACCAACAACGAGTATTACGTCTCGCTGGCATGCGGCTGCTTCGTCTTCCATCAGGTGGATACCGCTCTCTCGCGTACGGGGCTGGTTCAGAAGGTGGAGGTGCTCAATACGGCGGTGGAGAACGTGGAGCAGGACAACCTCAGACTGTACGTACATTTCCGATGAAGAAGACGCTGCTCATACTGCTGCTTGCTGCTGCCGCTCTGACGGCAGTCGCACGCGAGTATGCCGATTCGGCCGTATGGCAGGGTATGAATCTCAAGCTCGACCTCGGAATGCCGGTTCTTACGCTGGCGCAGTCCGGCGGACGGGTGATGAACTACGAGGCCGCTCTCAATGTCCGGCTTGTCAACCGGATCTATCCGACCATCGAACTGGGCTACGGACAGGCCGACTGCTCCGCTGCAGGGGGCGCGTTCTTCGGACGCGGAGGATATGGACGTGTCGGACTCGACCTCTCTGCTCTCAAGAAGAGCAGCAAAGACTATCTCCTGCTGGTCGGGCTGCGGCTCGGTACGGCTGTCCAAGGATGCGACCTGCAGACGGTCCGTGTCACCGACCCCTATTGGCAGCGCTATACCGTGCGCGACTATCCGCATTTCGTCCGTGCCGATGTATGGGGAGAGATCGTGCTGGGCGTACAGGTGAAGGTCTATAAGAGTTTCCACATGGGCTGGTATGCCCGCATGCGCTTCCTCTTCACGCGTAAGGAGGACGGCAAGCCTACGGCATGGTACATCCCGGGCTATGGCTACAGGCAGGACTCTGCCTTCGGAATCAACTATTATGTCGGGTGGAAATTCTGACCCTGCCGGAGGGCCGCTTTAAGTATGCTATCAACTATCAACTAACATATCATGAACACTACACAACTCATGAATCGGGCAGCCGACAACATCCGTATTCTTGCCGCGGCTGCCGTCGAAAAAGCCAAGTCCGGCCACCCCGGAGGCGCTATGGGGGGAGCCGACTTCATCAACGTACTCTTCTCCGAGTACCTCGTCTATGACCCTGAAAATCCCGCATGGGAGGGGCGTGACCGCTTCTTCCTCGATCCGGGACACATGGCCCCGATGCTCTATGCACAGCTCTGTCTGGCGGGTAAGTTCACGCTGGACGACCTGCGCAACCTCCGTCAGTGGGGCAGTGTCACGCCGGGCCATCCCGAGCGCTGTATCGAGCGGGGCATTGAGAACACATCCGGTCCTCTCGGACAAGGCCACACCTTTGCTGTCGGAGCCGCTATCGCTGCCAAGTTCCTCAAGGCACGCTTCGGTGAGGTGATGAACCAGACTATCTATGCCTTCATCTCCGATGGCGGTGTGCAGGAGGAAATCTCGCAGGGGGCCGGACGCTTGGCAGGCCATCTGGGGCTCGACAATCTCATCATGTTCTACGACAGCAATGCCATTCAGCTCTCCACAGCTTGCGCTGAAGTCACCAGCGAAGACGTGCAGCGCAAGTACGAGGCATGGGGCTGGTATGTGCAGACCATCCCCGGCAACGACCCCGAGGCCATCCGTCGTGCCCTCGACAATGCCAAGGCCGAGACGCAGCGTCCATCCCTCATCATTGGTCATACCACGATGGGCAAAGGCATCGTCACGGCCGACGGGCAGCCTTTCGAGGGCAAGTGCTCCACTCACGGCGCACCCCTCTCCAAATCCGGTGGAGGCTCTTTCGAGAAGACGATTGAGCATCTCGGGGGTAATCCCGAAGACCCCTTCCAGATATTCCCCGAGGTGAAGCGCCTCTACGACGACCGTGCCGCCGAGCTGCGCGGTATCGTCAACCGCCGTTATGAGGAGTTCTACCTGTGGCAGAAACAGAATCCCGAACTGGCGGCTGCCTACGAGACCTGTTTCTCGGGCGAGGCACCTCTCATCGATTGGAGCAGGGTGGTGCAGAAGCCCGGAGCCGCTACGCGTGGGGCGTCGGCCGTCGTGCTCGCCCAACTGGCACAGCAGGTGGGCAATATGGTGGTGGCCAGTGCCGACCTGAGCAACTCCGACAAGACCGACGGCTTCCTCAAGCAGACCCATGCCTTCCTCAAGGGAGACTTCTCGGGAGCCTTCCTGCAGGCAGGTGTCGCCGAACTCACGATGGCCTGTGTCTGCATCGGCATGGCGCTCCACGGGGGCGTCCTTCCTGCTTGCGGAACCTTCTTCGTCTTCTCCGACTATATGAAACCTGCCGTCCGTATGGCGGCCCTCATGGAGGTCCCCGTCAAATTCATCTGGACCCACGATGCCTTCCGGGTCGGCGAAGACGGACCTACTCACGAGCCTGTGGAGCAGGAGGCGCAGATTCGTCTGATGGAACGTCTGCAGAACCACAGCGGACGCAACTCCATGCTGGTCCTCCGCCCCGCCGATGCCGAGGAGACGACGATGGCGTGGAGGCTGGCGATGGAGAACACCGCTACGCCTACCGCACTCATCCTCTCCCGTCAGGACATTCCCGCACTGCCTGTGCACGATTTCGAGGGATTTGTCAAGGGAGCCTATGTCGTCTCTACCGACGAAGACCCGCAAGTGGTGCTTCTTGCTTCCGGGTCCGAGGTGAGCACGCTGCTTGCCGGAGCCGCTCTGCTGCGCAACGACGGCATTCGCCTCCGTGTGGTCAGTGTGCCTTCCGAAGGACTCTTCCGCTCGCAGCCCAAGGCCTATCAGGACGAGGTGCTGCCTCTTGGCGTGAAGCGTTTCGGCATGACGGCCGGCCTCAGCTGTACGCTTGAGGGGTTGGTTGGAGAAAACGGTACGGTGTGGGGACTCAACAGCTTCGGCTTCTCTGCTCCTTACAAAGTGCTTGACGAGAAGTTGGGCTTCACGGCCGACAATGTATATCGGCAGGTCAAGGCGCTGCTGGCTTGAGAGCCTGAACTCCCTGCCTACAGGGTAATGTCGGCGTAGTTTACGTAGCCGTTCATCACTGCATACACAGTGAGGGCGGCTACTGATTTTATGCCTAATTTCCGGGTGATATTCTGACGGTGGGTGATGACGGTGCTTATAGAGATGCACAGCATGTCGGCTATCTCTTTGTTGATATGCCCTTGGGCCACTAAGCGGAGCACGTCAGCCTCTCGGTCCGACAATCGGCCGTCCTTGATTGTCGTCGGCCTGGTTATGCCGCCCTTCTGCAGACCGAGCAGTTGCTGATAGACGGCGTCTTCGCCGAGGGCGATGTTGAACGGCGGAAAGCGCCGGTCGCTGAATACCTTCCCTTCCGTGAGGGCATACACCAGCTGGGGGAGGGCCAGGAAGAAGCCCGCATGGTGCTGCAGGATACGCTCCTCTACAAAGAAGTGCACAAAATACGGCCGGTTGCCGCTTGTGCTTTCTATGTCGCGGCGGCATGCCTCAAAGCTGTCGTAAACAAGCAGTTCCGTCTGCTCAAACAGCGGACGAAGCACCTCGCGCAACCCGATACCCGCTACATACGACGGATGTACTATGCCTATCGCACTTCTCATATCGCCTGCAAAGGTACGGAAAAAAACATAACTGCCAAAGCCTTCGCTGTCCCCTCTGAAAAAAAGGGCTTGCAGTGTTCGGGAAAAAGACGTATCTTTGCACGCTAATTTCGTATATATCAAAACCCATATTGCGATGGAGTACAACTTCAAAGAGATTGAACAGCGCTGGCAGCAGCAGTGGAAGGAGCAGCAGCTCTACAGAGTAAGCAACACGAGCGACAAGCCCAAGTTTTATGTGCTTGACATGTTCCCCTATCCATCGGGAGCGGGACTGCATGTCGGCCATCCGCTCGGCTATATAGCATCCGATATCTATAGCCGCTACAAGCGTTTGCAAGGCTTCAATGTGTTGCACCCCATGGGCTTCGATGCCTACGGACTCCCTGCCGAGCAGTATGCCATACAGACCGGGCAGCATCCTGAGATTACGACCGAAAAGAACATCAGCCGCTATAAGGAGCAACTCTCGAAAATCGGTTTCTGCTACGACTGGGACCGTGAGGTCCGCACCTGCGACCCGCAGTACTACAAGTGGACGCAGTGGGCTTTCCGCCGTATGTTCCTCTCTTACTACGACAACAAGTTGCAGAAGGCGCAGCCGATTGATAATCTTATTCGACATTTCGAGGCGGAAGGCAGTGCCAACCTCAATGTGGCTCAGAGCGAAGAACTCGCTTTCACTGCCGCTGAGTGGAAGGCTATGTCCGGAAAGGAGCAGCAGAAAGTGCTGATGAACTACCGCTTGGCATATCTCGC
>JAFUEI010000011.1 GCA_017464025.1 Paludibacteraceae bacterium
CAGGGGGTCAACGGCCTTGACGAAGCCGCTGAAGACGAAGGTCAGGCCGAGCAGTGTGCGGCTCACGGAGCCTGTGATACGGAGAGAGGTGTTCATTGTCGGGGGGATTAGGAAAACTATGGAAACTAGGAAAACTAGAAAAACTAGGAAGACTAGGAAAACTAGGAAAACTAGGATTACTATAAACAAACCCGTTAACTATCTTCTAATTTTATCAGGTTGAAGACGGCGTAGTTGAGCATATCGAAATAGTTGCCCTCCACGCCTTCCGACACAATGGTCTTTCCGCCGTGCCGGATAATCGTCTTGTTGCGCAGAATCTTATTGTATATGAGGTCAGTAATAGCTTCGGAGTCCATCTCGCGCCACGCCTCGCCGTAGTCGTGGTTCTTGCGGAGCATGAGGGCCCGCGCCTCGGCGATGTATTTGTCGTAGAGCACCGTGGCCTCTTCGGCCGTCATATCCACCGTATCGGCGAAGCCGCATTCCTGCTGGATGAGCCCCATGACGGCATAGTTGACGATAGCCATGAACTCGCCGCGGGTGTCTTCCCCGACGAGGTTGACCCCCGTCTGCTCAATCTCGCGGATGCGTTTAGCTTTGATAAAGAGTTGGTTCACGATTGAGACAGGGCGCATGGTGCGCCATGAGGGGCCGTAGTCTTCCATCTTGCTCAGAAAGGTGGACCGGCATTGGGCCGTGATGTTGTCGTATTGCTGTTCGGTAAGCGACATGAGGACAGAAAAGACAGAGGTTAGGATATATAGGTTAGCGTGTGCAAAATTAGTGTTTTTTAACGAGTCTTGCAAACCGGGGTCACCGGGCCGCCACTTTCAGCACGTTTCCGTTGATGCGTATGAGCCAGATGCCTGTCGGGAGCACGGTCTGCAGGCGGTCGGTGCGCTGCGGGGTGACAAGGACGCGGCCGGTGAGGTCGTAAACGGCTACCTCGGCCGGTTCGGTGAGCTGGAGCAGCAGCATGCCTCCGGCAGTCTGCACATCATATTGCAGCGTATCCATAGACTGCAGCGTGCTGACCGGCTTGACGGCCTTGCGATAGAGCTGCACGGCCTTCTGACCGGAGGTATAGAAGCGGAACTGATGGCTCTGCGTATTGAAGCGGAGCGTGCGTTCCGACAGGCTGCCGGTGCCGTTGATGCTCACCTCGCCGCCACGCATGGAGACGGAGCAGAGGATGGGGTCGGTGGAGGTATTGATGGTGTTACTGTTCTCGCTGATACCCATATAATAGCCGTTGGAAGTCTTGAAGGTACATCCTGCCGGCGTCTGCTCCAGCGTGAGAGCGGCGGCATCGACGGCTTGGGAAGTCTTCACGACACCGTCGACAATGGTCACCTTTATGCGCGCATCGGCCGAAGCGAGCGTGCGGCCCGAGGCGTCGGCCTTGGCTCCGTCAAGTGCTACCGACTCGTCCTCATAGATAATGAGGTAGATGCCGTTCCAGTCAACGGGTTCGGTCGTTATCTTCTCGTAGTCGCCTTCGGGTATGTCGGTGCCGGGCTGGCCCTGCTGTCCGCAGGTGGCGGTAAGGGTGACTTGTACGGGCTGCAGGTCCTCACAGGTGAGGGTAAGGACAGCCGTATGGTCGCCTTCGGCCGTCGGTGCATAGATGATGGCCACATCGTGTCCGCTGTTGGCCTGGTCGGCCGTGAGCGACGAGGGCGATACCGTGAAGAAGCCGGCATCGGCGCCCGAAAGGGCGAGGCTGATACCGCTCTTGAGGTTGTAGGCCCGCACGGTGATGGTAAGCGTTTGGCGAGCATCCTTCTCGCAGCGGCCGGCACTCAGACTCAAGCCGTTGTAGGGATATGCTATTGCAGGTTCGGCCGCCACGCCGTCGTAGGCACAAACAGCCGTGCCGCCGCTCCATGCCTCACCGCGCTTCGTTCCCCAGAGGTACTCGGCCAGTTCGGGATAGTCGATGAAGGGGTTGCGGTTGCCCTGTGTGGCCTCGATGCCGTCGTTGCGGTCGAGTTCCTTGCGGGAGACGGGGTCCTGGCGATGCCATTTCATGAAGAGGTCGATGGCATACTGGGTGAAGCCGAGTTTGGCATCGGTATAGTTGCCCGTGAAGACGGCATCGCCCTGCCCCTGGGTCCATTTGCCCTGCCACTTGACCATCGCCCCCATGATGCCGCGGGCGATGTCGCCCTTGTATTCGTCGGTGGGTTCGAAGACGTTGCCCGTATAGCCGCTGAAGCCGGAAGGACCCGACTTGCAGCCGTTGGTGGATGTTTTCTTGGCCGTGGACACCTCGCCGTAGGGGTCGTTGCCGCGCCAGTTGTTCACATAGCCGTCGGTGGGAATGACGTGGAAAATGTCGCAGCCCTGATTGCTGGTGCCTTTGCCCCACCAACTCTGCGGCACGGAGTGCTCACGGTTGTAGTGGTCGCACTCCTTCTTATAGGTACCGTAGTCAGAAAAACCGAAGGTGCAGTTGCTGTACATATCCCAGACTTTGCCGTCCTTGTTGTCGGTCTTCTCGTAGGCCTTGTAGAGGCCGTCGTAACCAAGTGAGGAATAGCCTTTGCCGGCACAAGCGGAAGCAGCGGCAAAGAGGGAGGTGCCTTTCTTGCCGTCCAGTTCGGCATAATGTCCGGCCTTGGGACGGGCGGTGAGTGTGCCGGTTGCCAGCATCGCGCAGACAAGCAGCCATAGGTGTTGTTTCATGGCAGATTATTGAGGTTGCGTTATGATATACAGTTCATGATTTCTTCTTTCGTGACGGCCTGCTGCGTGCCTGTGAGCATATTCTTGAGCATGACCGTACCTGCGGCCATCTCGTCGCTGCCCATGATGGCCACGAAGGGGATATGCTTCTGGTCGGCATAGTTCATCTGCTTCTTTATCTTGCAGATGTCGGGATATACTTCGCAGTTGACGCCCTGTTCGCGGAGACGGCGTGCCCAAGCGAGACAGCAGAGCTGTTCGGCATCGCCGAAGTGGGCGAAGAGCACTTTCGTCTGCGCGTTGCCGGCAGCGGGATAGAGGTCCAGCTGGTTGAGCACATCGTAGATACGGTCGGCACCGAAAGAGATGCCCACGCCGCTGACGCCGGGCATACCGAAGATGCCTGTCAGATTGTCGTAGCGGCCTCCGCCCGTGATGCTGCCCATCTCTACGTCTAATGCTTTGACCTCGAAGATGGCTCCCGTGTAATAGTTCAGGCCGCGGGCCAGCGTAAGGTCGAGCTCGACACGGAAGACATCGGAGGAAGCTGCATCGGCATAAGAGCCGGCATACAGACGCAGTATGGTCTCCGTCTCTTCAACCCCCCGAAGGCCCGTTTCGGAGCCGGCGAGAATCTGCCGCAAGGCCATCAGCTTCTGCACGTTGGTGCCGCTGAGGGCCAGAATGGGCTGCAGACGGTCCACCGCCTCACAGGGAAGTCCCTTCTCCAGCAGTTCGGCATTCACGTTGTCCAGCCCTATCTTGTCCAGTTTGTCGATGGCAACGGTGATGTCGGTCAGGCGGTCGGGCATGCCGATCACCTCGGCTATACCGGCCAGAATCTTGCGGTTGTTGAGATGCAGACTCACGCGAATGCCGAAGCGGCGATAGACCTCGCGGACAATCTCGATGAGTTCCAGCTCGGAAAGCAGGGAATCGGTGCCGACGACATCGACATCACACTGATAGAACTCGCGATAGCGTCCGCGCTGGGGCCGGTCGGCCCGCCATACGGGCTGGATCTGATAACGCTTGAAGGGGAACTGTATCTTGTCGCGGTTCTGCACGACGAAGCGAGCGAAAGGCACGGTGAGGTCGTAGCGCAGTCCTTTCTCGCAGATGCGGTTGGTAAGTTGCGGCACGGAGTCTTCGGCAAACCGGTCGGCGGTGATGCCCTGACGCCAGTCGCCGGAATTGAGTATCTTGAAGAGGAGTTTGTCGCCCTCCTCACCATATTTGCCCATCAAGGTGGAGAGGTTCTCCATGGCAGGGGTCTCTATCTGCCGGAAGCCGTAAAGACGAAAGACGCTGCGGATGGTGTCGAAGATGTAGTTGCGGCGATCCATCTCATCGGGCGTGAAGTCGCGCGTGCCCTTGGGTATGCTCGGTTTGGTTGCCATATATGCTATAGAAAAAAAACGGTTACAGATAAGGGGTCAGGATTTTTCGACAGAAGCAAGCAGTTCGCGGCATATACGCTCGGCGGCATCGTGCTCGCTCCTGACGTAGTCTTCCGCCTTCCGGCCCGCCTCGCCGGGAGCTGCCAACTGCGTGTCCAGCACGGCGGACAATTCCTTGTAGTTACGGATGCTGAAGCCTGCTCCCGCCCCGATGAGACCTTCGGCCTCACGGAAACGCTGCCAGCGGGGTCCCCATACCACGGGGACGCCATAGGCGGCAGCCTCCAGCGTGTTATGTATGCCCGCACCGAAGCCGCCCCCGACATAGGCCACCGTGGCGTAGCGGTAGAGGCGCGCGAGCATGCCCATGCGGTCCACCACCATCACGCGGCAGGTGTCGGCATTGCGCTCCGTGGCCTCACTGTAGCGCACGATACGTCCTTGAAAGAGCTGGAAGATGAGATGCAGATGCCGGTCGTCAATCTCATGCGGCACGAGCAAGAGGCGCACCCCGGGATGTCCGGCCACATAGCGGGCCAGCAGACGCTCGTCGTGCGGCCAGGTGCTACCCGCCACGATGAGCGGAGCGCCGTCGGCAGCAAAACGGTCCACCAGCGCATCGGGCGCCGACGAAGCGGCCACCTCGAGAACGCGGTTGAAGCGCGGGTCGCCGCAAACGGCGGTGCGGGTAATGCCATAGCGGACCAACCGTTGCTGCGAGGCTTCGTCCTGCACCAGCAGGCACGTGAAGCAACGGAGCAGACGGCGATAGACAGGACCTATCAGCGGACGGAAGAAAGCCTGTCCGGGGCGGAAGATGGAAGCCACGCTGAAAACGGGCACCTGCTGACGATGCAACTCGCGCAGATAGGCCGGCCAGTACTCGTACTTGATGAAGACGGCCATCCGCGGTTGCAGCAGCGTCACGAACCGGCGGGCGTTGCGCCGCGTAGCGAACGGCAGATAGGTCACCATATCGGCTTCCTCACAGCCCTTGTGCATCTCATAACCCGAGGGCGAGAAGAAGGTGACGAGCACCTTGCTGTGCCGTCCTGCGGCCGCCTCGGCGGCACGCAGACGCCCGATGACAGGACGCGCCTGCTCGAACTCGCCCGAAGAAGCGGCATGAAACCAGATCCAGCTGTCGCCCTGACGCACCTGCTCACTAAGCAGGGACAGCGCAGCGGCCTGACCACGCACCAGCAAACGGGCCTTCGCATTCCAGAGCGATGCAATGCGCACTATCAGAAAATAAATCCACATAACGGACTGCAAAGGTACAAAATAATTATGATATACCGATAAAAAGTAGTAATTTTGCAGTCCCTAACGCAAGTATCAGGATGAAACCCATTGTCATATTGGCCATTGAATCGTCGTGCGACGACACGAGTGCCGCGGTAGTACGCGACGGGCAGCTACTGAGCAACGTCACCGCCTCGCAACGTGTGCACGAAGAATACGGCGGGGTGGTGCCCGAGCTGGCAAGCCGCGCCCACCAGCAGAACGTGCTCCCCGTAGCGGACACCGCCCTGAAGCGTGCCGGCGTAAGCCGCAACGAACTGTCGGCCGTCGCGTTCACGCGCGGTCCGGGTCTGCTCGGCTCGCTGCTGGTAGGCACCAGCTTCGCCAAAGGACTGGCGCTCTCGCTGCATATCCCCCTCATCGAAGTAAACCATCTGCAAGGCCATGTGCTCGCCCATTTCGTCACGCCTTCGCCTGCCATGGCGGAGCAATTGAGCATCACCGAGGTGCGGCATCCCGAGTTCCCGTTTCTCTGCTTGTTAGTGAGCGGGGGCAACTCGCAGATTGTTCTCGTGAAAGCCTGGAACGACATGCAGATAATCGGCCAGACCATCGATGACGCTGCGGGCGAAGCTTTCGATAAATGTGCCAAAGTGATGGGCCTGCCTTACCCCGGCGGTCCGTGGATTGACCGGTTAGCCAAAGAGGGTGATGCCGCACGCCTCAGTTTTGCCAAACCCAACCTGCCGGGCTACGACTACTCGTTCTCCGGCCTGAAGACTTCGTTCCTGTATTTCCTGCGCGACCAACTGCAGCAAGACCCCGACTTCATCGAGCAGAACAAGGCCGACCTCTGCGCCTCGCTACAGAAAACGGTGGTGGACATCCTGATGAAGAAGCTGCGCAAGGCGGCCAAAGACCTGGGCATCAACCATGTGGCCGTAGCCGGCGGCGTGAGCGCGAACTCGGGATTGCGCGAGGCCTTCCTTGACTACGGGCGGCGCTACCACGCCGAGGTGTATATCCCGCCCTTCTCGTTCACCACCGACAATGCCGCCATGATAGCACAAGCCGCATGGTTCAAGTATCAGGGCGGTGAGTTCTGTCCGATAGACGCCGTGCCGTTTGCACGGACACAGGTGTGAAGAAAACGGAGTCTGCAGAGCTTATAGAGTCATGACACCGAACCATCGGAAATACCGCCTCCCTGCCGCAGTAGAGCCCTACACTGACGTGCTGCTCTTTGTCGTGTGCCTGCTGGCAGCGCATTTCTTCTGGAAACTGACCATCGATGCCGACGAGCAGGGCGGTCCCGTATTCTGGTTCGGGCTTAATATCTCGCTACCGTTTGACCTTCTGTCGGAACATATCGCACGGACGACCTACCGGCTGCTCAGCCTCACGCGCGACACGGTGCACTACCTGCCGCCCGACCTCATCCGGTTCGACAACGGGCACTCCGTCCGCATCGTATGGAGCTGTACGGCACTGAAGCAGTCGTTCATCTGGTTAGTGATCATGCTGTTCGCCCGCGGGAGCTGGAAACGGAAACTGTGGTTCATCCCATTGGGCTGGCTCGCGATATACGTATTCAACATCCTGCGCATCACACTGATTGCGATGATAGTGGAGCCGCGGCCCGACCTGTTCGACCTGATGCATGCCTACGTATTCAAGTATCTCTTCTACGGCATGCTGTTCCTGCTCTGGGTATGGTGGGTGGAACGACTGGCCGACAGGAAGGGACAGAAAGTTTAGAGAGAAGGTATTCCGAAATTCAGAGATTCAGACGTCCTGCTGCGGCTTTTCTTCTGCCGCACTATTTTCCTGTACGGCAAGCCGCTGTCTCTTGCGCCACTGGCGGAGCAGGGCACGGCGGAGCATGCGCATAAGACTGCGGTCGTCGGCTGCAGGAGCCTCATGAAGCAGCCCGTAGTCGGCTGCCGTACCGCTTTGTGCAGGGAAGATAATCAAGAAGCTACGATTGCGGCAGAAGCGTTGCAGCATGCCCGGCACTTCGTCCAGCAACGGATTCCAGCTGACCGTAGAGCGTCGGGCGCTGACCATCAGCAGCATCTCGTTGGCCTGCATCTCGCGGGCAATCATGAGCGCGTCTTCCCAGTCGGGCATGTCCACAAAGGCAGCGGTAAGGCGCTTGCGTGGTCTTCGGCAGAGCAGACCGAGCACACGGACCGTTTCAGCCCCCGCATAGAAGGTGACGCGGGCACTGGTGGCCGCTGCCAGACTGCGCACCTGCTCGAACCACTGCATGAAGCCTGACTCCAGTTCCGCATGACGGGGCACCGCCACCCGCAGATGCTCCAGCGTATTGAGGGGTTGCACCTCATGATAGACCCATACGGAGAGCGAAACGCCGGCCGTGAGATGCTCGAGCACACTGCCCAACGAATCGGCAGCCTGCATGTTGACCCCCGCCACCACGCAGTTGACATGCTGTGCAGCTATCACTTCCTGGATACCGTTGGCCGTATTGGCCGCCACCTGCCGGAGACACTCTATGCGCCTGTCGGCCGCCGCAGCATGCGCTGCCGTGAGCCGCAACAGTTCGTCGGCCGCCGCATCATCGTCAGGATGGGCTATCACACTCAGCGCTACAAACGAGGCGGTACGGCGAGGCTGCGTAAACAGGGCCAAGTCCATCAAAGACGGGGCGGTAAGGCTGTTGGTAACAGGAATGAGCACACGGGCGGGTTCCAGTTCCTCCTTCTCCTCGAACGATTCGGCACGTGCAATACGACGGGCGGCCGCCTCGGTAGTGAACGAAGCCGCGATGCAGGACACAAGAATCAGGATGACGGATGCATTGAGCACCTCCACAGAGAAGAGTTGCATCGTATAGCCTATTGTCACAACGGCCAACGTGCCTGCGGCCGAAGCGGAAGTAAGGCCGAACAGCAGACGGCGCTCCACAGCAGGCATACGAAACGAGAGCTGTGCCGCCAACGATGCCAGCCACTTGCCGCTGAGCTTGGTGAGCAGCATGACAGTCGCCACCAGCAACGTTCCCCATCCGCTCAGGAAAGCACGCACGTCAATCATCATACCGACACCCAGCAGGAAGAGGGGAATGAAAAACGTATTGCCCATGAAAGTGATACGGCTCATCAGCGGGGAGAGGTTGGGAATGCGGCGGTTGAGCGCCACACCGGCCACGAAGGCGCCGAGGATGCCTTCCAACCCTGCCTTTTCAGCCAGCCAGGAAGCAGCCACCACGAGTGAGATGACCAGCAGGAACTCCAGAGAGGGGTCGCTGTAGCGCTTCACAAACCATGATGTCAGCCGAGGGAAGGCCCAAAGCGTGAGCATCAGGAAAGCCATGAGCCACAGCAGCGTCACCCACCACTGTCCGCCGCCGTCGTGGACCGCAGCACTCACGCCGCCCAGCAGGAGCAGCGAGAGCGTAACGGCCAGCATCGTGCCACCGACCGTGATATTGACAGCCGCATTCTTCTGGATGCCGTAGCGCGAGACGACGGGATAGGTCATGAGCGTATGCGAACCGTAGAGCGAACCCATGAGCAGACAGGTAGGCCACCCGAAACCGAGCAGGCGGCTGGTGAGAATCCCTAATAGAAAGGGGAAGAAGAAGGTATAGAGTCCGAACACCGCTCCGCGGAAACGGCTGCGCCGGAAGTCGTTGAGGTCAATCTCAATGCCCGAGAGAAACATGATATACAGCATACCCAACCTGCCGAGCATATCCACCGCAGCCGACTGCGGCAGCAAAGCCAAGCCGTGCGGGCCGACCGCCATGCCCGCCAGTATAAGCCCTACGATAGACGGTACGCGCAACCGCCGGCACACCAGCGGCACCAGAAGCAAGAGCAACAATATCAGGCACAGACGGAGGAGCATGGACTATCTAAATATACTTTCCCGTGAGACTACGGGGGTTGTTGGAGAGCTGGGCAGGCGTGCCGACCGCCACCACTTCGCCGCCGGTGCGTCCGCCTTCGGGGCCCATATCAATCAGCCAGTCGCAAGCCCGTATCACATCGAGGTTGTGCTCGATGACAATCACCGTATTGCCTTTGGCCTGCAGGCGTCGCAACACCGTCAGCAGCACGCGGATATCCTCGAAATGCAGACCGGTGGTGGGTTCGTCCAGTATATAGACCGTCCGTCCCGTGTCGCGCTTCGCCAGTTCGGCGGCCAGCTTCATGCGCTGACTCTCGCCGCCGGACAGCGTGGTGCTGCTCTGTCCGAGCTTGACATACCCCAGCCCCACCTCCTGCATGGTCTTAATCTTGTTCAGAATCTGCGGCTGCGCCTCGAAGAACTCCACCGCCTGATTGACGGTCATATCCAACACATCGGCTATGGTCTTTCCCTTGAAGCGCACCTCCAGCGTCTCGCGGTTGTAGCGCTTGCCGCCACAAGCCTCACAGGGGACATACACATCGGGAAGGAAGTGCATCTGTATAGTCTTGAAGCCGTTGCCCGCACATTCTTCGCCGCGGCCTCCGGCCGTATTGAAAGAGAAGCGACCAGGTTTCCAGCCGCGTATCTGCGACTCGGGCAACTGCACAAAGAGGTTGCGGATATCGGCAAAGACACCCGTATAGGTAGCCGGATTGCTGCGCGGCGTTCGCCCGATAGGCGACTGGTCAACCGCCACCACCTTGTCCACCAACTCAAGTCCCTCTGCACTGTCG
>JAFUEI010000012.1 GCA_017464025.1 Paludibacteraceae bacterium
GGGTCAATCCAGTAGCCAAGGAAGTCGTCGATGAAAGACTGCGTGAGAGAGCGTGCCTCCATGTAGGCTTTCATGTTGATATCCTTGACAAGGAAGCCTGCATCGCGCAGCATGGCCTGAATGGTGATCACATCGGGATGCACCTTCCCCCAGCTGAGGGGCTCCATCGCCACGTCAAGCACGTCGCCGCCGGCCTTGGCCACCTCCAGCATGGAGGCTACCGAGAACCCGGGGCCGGTATGGCCGTGATACTGGATGATGATGTCGGGGTGCTTCTCCTTGATGCCCGCCACGATGGTGGCCAGCATGGCAGGACGGCCGATGCCGGCCATGTCCTTGAGGCAGATTTCCTGCGCCCCGCCTTCGATGAGTTGCTCGGCGAGATTGATATAATACTCGGCGGTATGCACTTTGGAATAGGTGATACACATGGTGGCCTGGGCCGTCATGCCCGCTTCTTTCGCCCATTTGATAGAGGGGATGATGTTGCGCGGGTCGTTCAGACCGCAGAAGATACGCGTGATGTTGGTGCCTTGGGCATGCTTCACCTTATACATGAGCTGGCGCACGTCAGCGGGCACAGGGTTCATGCGGAGTGCATTCAGACCGCGGTCGAGCATGTGGGTCTTGATGCCGGCCTCGTTGAAAGGTTTGCAGAAAGTGCGCACCGCTACGTTGGGGTTTTCGCCATACAGCAGGTTTACCTGCTCGGAGGCACCGCCGTTGGTTTCCACGCGGTCGAAGCAGCCCATATCGATGATAACCGGGGCAATCTTGGCCAGTTGGTCTTTGCGGGGCACATACTTGCCCGAGCTCTGCCACATGTCACGATAGACAAGGCTGAATTGAATCTCTTTTTTCATGTGTATTATGTATTTTTGAGGTTGATATGGTATCGTCCCAAGGCGGCGGCACTGCCGGCATTGCGCCCCAATACACACCGCTGATTGTAGCCTGCAAAGATACGGCTTTTTTCCGAATGAGCAAATACTTTTGTTTATTCTCAGGAAAACGCTGCCCACGCCCACTTGTAGAGCCATTTGACAAAATGGCTCTCACCAACCGCCGTTTCGTAAGCGCAGCCCACGCCCACTTGTAGAGACGTATGGCCATACGTCTCTCAAACCACGTCACCCGTCAAAAGACCGCAACGGCAAGCGCACGGGCGATGACGGGAGCCATGTCGTAGTAGCGGTATTCGGCAAGGCGCCCGCCGAAGAGCACATCCTTCTCCTCTGCCGCCAAGGCGCGATAACGCTCGGCAAGGACGTTGTTGCGGGCATCGTTGACGGGATAAAACTGCTCCATGCCGGGCTTGTATTCCGCAGAATATTCCTCGCTGATGACCGTCTTCGGATTGTCATACACCGCCTGACCGAACATCTCGAAATGCTTGTGCTCGATGATACGCGTGTAAGGCACCTCGCGGGAGGTGTAGTTGACGACCGCATTGCCCTGGTAGTTAGGCGTGTCTTCCACGCGCGTCCTGAACGAGACCGTCCGCCAGTCGAGACGGCCGAAACGGAAATCAAAGTATTCGTCAATAGGGCCTGTATATACAAGCCGGTCGGCAACGCTCCGCCAACTATCCTTATACTCCTTGAAAAAATCGCATCCAGTCCGCGTTTCTATGCCCTCAAGCAGTTTGCCTGTCAGCACATTATATCCGTCTATGGGGATTCCTTGATAAGCATCGTTGAAGTAGTTGTTGTCAAAGACGAAGCGCACCGGCAGACGGCGGATGATGAAGGCGGGCAACTCCTTGCAGTCGCGACCCCATTGCTTCTCCGTATATTCCTTGATGAGCTTGCAGAAGATGTCCTTGCCCACTAAGCACAGCGCCTGCTCTTCTAAGTTGGCGGGCTCTCGGCCGTCCAACGCGGCAAGCGCTTCGGCACGTTGCTCGTCAATCTTGGCCTTGGCCTCTTCGGGTGTGCGCACGCCCCACAACTCGGCGAAGGTATTCATGTTGAACGGCAGGTTGTAGAGCTCGCCGCGGTAGTTGGCCACGGGGCTGTTGGTGTAACGGTTGAAGGGCACAAGCGAGGTGACGAAGTCCCACACGGTCTTGTCGCTGGTGTGGAAGATGTGAGCGCCGTATTGGTGCACATGGATGCCTTCGATGTCCGCGCAATAGACGTTGCCGCCGAGGTGCGGCCGCTTGTCTATAACGAGACAGCGCTTGCCCGCCTGACGCGCACGGTAGGCAAACGTCGCTCCGAACAACCCGGAGCCCACAATCAGATAGTCGTAAGGTTTCATATATTACAATAAACTTTCAATATCGCCACTGAAAAAATCATCCAACGGCATCGCATCGCCTCCTACTACTAATGAGTGTTGCGGATGATAGTGCTGCATAAATATGCCCAAACCTGTGTTGTTTTGCCGTCTGCCGCTTTTGACCTCAACAGCCAATAACCTGTCCCCGCGACGCACCACAAAATCCACCTCTTCGTCATTCTCCCGCCAATAATACAACTCGCCTTCCAGTTCATCCGTCTTGTCTAAAAGGAAGCAACCCACAGCCGATTCCACCCAACGCCCCCATTGTTTCGGATTCGTACTCACTTTTTCAAACGAAATACCGTCCGTCAGGGCGGTTAGCAGTCCGTTGTTGAATACTTGCAATTTGGGAATCGTACGGTATTTGCGCGAAGCATCTATCACGTATTTGGGCAAACCGATGAGCAGTTTGCTCTCGCCTAACACTTCTAAATAATTGACCAAGGTTGTCGCATTGCCGGCATCCTGCAACATTCCCAGCATTTTGTTGTACGACAGTAATTCCCCTGAATAGGCACAGCCGAGCCGGAATAGTTGGTGCATAAGAGCAGGCTTGTATATGAATGTCGTTTGCAACACATCCTTCTCAATAGCCGGTGAGATGATCGACTCGCGCATATACTTGCGCCAGCGCATTTCATTTTGAATGTAAGGCGCGCTTCCAGGATAGCCCCCGAAGTAGATGTATTGGTTGATGTTCCACCCGAAGGCTTCGTGCATCTCCGCAAACGACCAGTGCCCCATCGGAATCATCTCAAATCGTCCTGCCAACGATTCGGTCAGCCCTTTCTTCAGCAGCAGACGCGAAGAACCCAACAGCACTACTTTGATGTTCACATCGCGGAAAGTGTCATCATCCCATTCGCGCTTGACCTGCTCGCTCCAGTTGTTGATTTTGTGAATCTCATCAATGGCGAGAATAATCTCGTCATAATGATTGAAACGCAGCAATGCACGCACTTCTTCCCAACGGGTGGCTATCCACTCGCTGTCGTCGGCATCTACTCCGTCTGCATTGAAGAAGCGGGAAGGGATGGGCAACTGCTGAAGTGCCTGTTTGACCATCGTTGTTTTGCCCACCTGACGCGGACCGGCAACCACTTGAATCGTCCGTCTCGGCTCTTGCAGCCGAGCGATAAAATCACGACATTGTAAACGTACTATCATTGTTGTCTTTTAGTCTCCTGTCACAATTACTTTTCTAATCCGCTGCAAAGGTAAAAAAAATCTCCGATTCTCCAAAGAAAAATCTGCGATTCTCATGATAAAAATCTCCGATTCTCCAAAGAAAAATCTGCGATTCTTGCGAGAAAAATCTGCGATTCTTGCGAGAGAAAAAAAATCTAAACCATATGATTTAAAAGAATATAGAGTGTATTAGAGATAAACAACAACGAGTTATTGAATCTTCTTTAATGATTTACGGCAATAGAGGTGGCGAGTTTCCAATTCCGGATGATTTACCCAAGGCGCGCCATCTGGTTCAGGTGTACCGACATAGTATCTATCAAACTCTTCCGGCCACCCCCAAGGCATGGATTCCAAGTCCTTTGCCATGACAATAGAATCCCATTTGCACAAGAAAATAAAGTCAGGCTCAATCATTTTCTCTTTCGGGAAATAAGCAAAGTTCTGAACTTGGTGGTAGTTGGCAGCATTGACTGCATCAAACGCATACAAACAGCAATAATCATAGCAAGCAGTTAAGACAGCAGATTGTTTGGGCTGATAGTTGTATTCCTCCAATATGTCATAGACATTATTGAAATAATCAGCCTGCTTCTCTGTCAGTGCTATTTCTGCAAAATACTTGTTCCCGCGTGTAAAATGGTGAGAATCATCGCGGTTGTTGTACGCTTTTACGACGTTTAACGGTGGCATCGCAAAGAGTATAAACACAGCTGCATAGACACGCCTATAATCTTCCTGAGGATGTTTCTGTTCGTACTCAAACCACAAGAACAGCCATGCTGTTACAAAGCAATGAATGCGTCCGCTTAACGCGGTATTAGTACCAAAGGAAGCAATAAACGGATAGGCAAATATAAACAAGTAGAACCACGTGTCTGCTTTCTTCAAATCACTCCATTTGAAATTTTCAAGGTTGCCAAACAAGAATGGAATGAGCGGAACACTCATCATAAACATGGACGGAGAAATCAGCGGTTTTACTTGATAGTGTGTGTAAATAAGTATCATCGCCACATAAGCAATTCCTCCTATCCATTTATTATCTATGCGTTTTGACAACCAATAAGCACCTACAAAAGCGAGAATGACAAACAGACAATCACGGAAGAATAGCGCATATTGCATGATAAAACTTGCGCCATCGTAACGGTAACCGCTTTTGCCTATATAGGTTGCCGTGAAAAGCATCGCATCCAAGATGTCGCCTAACGGGCACACAACGAAATGCACATAGAGTAAAGTAAGTAGCACACCTGCAACTCCCGAGCCGATATACAACAATATTTTTCGCCACTCATGCCAATGGGTAATAACGATGAGTAATGCAACGCAAGTCAATAGAACTAAGGATGCCGGAATGATGATAAAGAGGGAGAAACCTAAGCATATTCCACATATCATTGCAAAGAGCGATTTTTTCCAAAGAATGTCACTCTTGTAGAAGAGCATAAATGCGCAAAGAGCCCAACAAAGAACAGCAGTCTGCATGGAAACATATTGCATACTACCGCCGAGTCCGAACATAAACAACCAAGCAAGGGCAAAGTACTTAATCACGCGTTTTTTGTCGAAGAGAATGCACGAAGTAATAGTTACGGCTATAGTAGATGCCCACATTAGAATAGAGGCAGCTAATGCAGAGTTAACCTTACTTGTCAAATCCAAATAAGGGAACCAATGAATAGCAATCAAGTTCCATTGACTTTTGCCGGTGATGCAAGACATGTCGTACGCCTCTTGCAGTTTGAGCAAGAAGTATGCCTCGTCATAAGCCGTAAAGAAACCGAAGCGGAATGTGGAAACCTGCATAAAGGTGAGTACCACTAAACCGAGAATCATGAGCAGATACAGCCACTCGCGTTTGAGAAACTCTTTCATTTTCGTGCTATATATTTGTAAAACAACGAATCGTCAGGTTCGTATGTGTAGTATTGATATTTCATTGCATTACCTATTTCCGGATTATTTCTGTCTGTATTATCCACAAGACTTATTTCGTAAAACCGATCGTATGGCACATGAACCGCAGCCTTACGAATTTGAATGATTGGAACATAAAATCCAATGAGAAGGCATATTGACAATGCCACTTTGCTGAGAAGTAGCGACTTCTGTTCGGAGAAAAGGAAGGTTAAAATATAGAACATCAAACACAATAAAGAAGGTATGGATGTACACATCACAAAATCAGTGTGTGAAGATAGTGGAATGACCAGTAGTTCTGCTACAATTATCCAAAACAAGATATCCTTCCTGAAATGTCTTGCAATAGCAAGTACATAAAATCCGAACATGAACAAGCAGAACAACAGATAATACATAGTATGTTTCAACGTGAAATCAAAACGAAATGCCATAGTATCGGGTTTGTTGCCTGTTACATTTCCAATGAAATAAATGGTTATACATATTCCGGGAACTATTATACAAAACATATTCTCCCAAGACAGGCATTTTAGGAATATACTTCCTTTGGTAAGAATGAGTTGCCCTATGATCCAACATAAAATGATAACCACCAAACCTAAAAACGCCCATGTGCCTGCTATATATGCAGGTAAAGCAAGAAGTGCCAAATATCTGTAATTATACTTGTCCCGCAAAAACATAATGGTACAAAGCAACGGTATAATTGCCTGTTGATGAACAAACTGCCATATCGTAAAAAACGAGCGGTACTCAAAATGGTAATTGTCTATGTAGATTCCCCAAAGGCAACCGACAGATGATATATCCGTATTCGGATAAACCATTTGCTGTGGAAACATACAGGCCAAGGTATGTTGCAATGGAAGTAAGAGTCCCGAAAACAGAATGACAGACAATACAACAACAATTTGTTGCCATGATTTTTTTGCATTGGTTATTTGTATCATGTTAATTGTAATCAACATCATTCCTGATATGCCCAACAATCCCATCAAAACATCGGCTACTCGAAGGCCAAATAATTTTCCCAACAATGCCGGTGTCAGATATTGTCCAATATAATATGTTAGCATTGCCTTGTCATATTTATCGTAAATCACAGGCCATTGGTATCTGACAAGATCCTGCAAAACAGCATTGTGTTTTTCATAGTCATATGACTGGGGTAAGATATTGCACATCCCGGCTGCCAGACCTATCGCGAAGAGCAAAATACCCCCCCCGTATAATGCTATTCGCCGCACACAAACCTCGTCCTCTTTCACTTGCGACTTTTGATAGCTATAAATGAAATAGCCCAACACTAATGATGTTGGGATAGAAATCCATAAACTAATCCAACCCCACAAAAAGAGGATTGTAGGAGTATAGCAATACAACAGATTAATTACCAATAATACTTTGCTGTTTATTTTCATCTCAAATTTTTGTTGATTGTTCTAAAATCTGTTAACGCTTTAAGACCGATTTTGAAAATGCGGCGCATGTTGATGGAGTTGACGCCGCCTTGACGCGGACGGAAGGTAATAGGATACCAACCGATATTATAGTGCCAACGCACGGCTATCGCACTCACGGCTACATTCGTCAGGTTGTAGTCTTCGGGTATTACAGCCAAGATTGGCTGCAAGCGGTCGGCACGCATCAGACGGAAAGGTGTGTTAGCATCCTTTACCCACACATGGAACATCAGCCAAACAACCAAGCGGAGCGTTTTCGTCACAAACACACGGCTGGCTCCGTCTTGCCTACTTCCACGCGTGCCTATCTGGAAATCAAATTTGTCGCGGTTCTCCCACATCTGCCAAAACTCTTCAGGCAAAGTCTGACCGTCGCTGTCGGTCTGGAAGATATAATCCGCACCGTTGTTCAGCGCATACTTGTACAGGTACATGACCGTTGCTCCGTGTCCTGAGTTCTGCTTATCCAGCGGTTTGAGATACGGATACTTGCTTTGTAAACCTTGCATGATAGCAAAAGTCTTGTCCTTGCTGCCATCATTGGCGATGACCAGATGGGCTTCGCTGCCTTCGGCGTTGATTTTCTCGCAGACGGGATGCCACTGAGCAATTACTTGTTCGATGTTTGCCTCCTCATTATAAGCAGGCATAACAATGTAAAGAGTGTCTTTCATTTTGCAGTATGTTTGAAAGTTATATACTTATTTAAGAAAAACTGCACAAGAGCCACAACGACGATAGAGACGAGTTTGCAAAGCAACTCGTTCATCCCGCCGAGCGTAACCATCAGCCAGAGCATTCCTTCACTGATACCGAGACCGGTCAAGCCCACGGCATAGAAAGACAAGAAGCGTTGCGGAGTCTTGTCCTTGACCTTGAAATTGAGAGAACGGTTGAGAAGGAAGGAAGTGAAGATGCCCAGATGGATGCTGATGATATTCGCCCAGAGGTAGGGCATAATACCGTAATGACACAGCGTCGTATAGACAGCGAAATCCAAGGCAGAGCAGAAGCCGCCGATAAGCCCGTACAAGATGATATTACGGAAGCGGGAATAGAGTCGGGAAAAGGTGTTCAAGAAATTCATAGGTAGTCCGAATAATATACACAAAAAAAGCGCAGACTTTTCGTTTTCTGAATATCCGGCTCTTGAAGGATTTAACTGGACTACCTAAATATACCAAATATATCTACGAACAAGCCCGCGCTTTCACGCGAGCATTCAGGCTTGTTCCTTGGTATATTTGTAGGCTTGCAGAAAAGTGTCCAGTTTTTCTCAAGAGCCAAGTTATTAAGCTCAAACGCTATATGCTATGTATGTTATGCATCGCCTTTACGATGCCGGTATGTCATAAGCAATGTGTTTTTAGTGTGTTTAAGATGTGTGTATTGAGGAAGGCGGTGAGAACGGCCTCCAAACGGTTGCAAAGATAATACATTTATCCGAAACAGGCAAACGGAAGAGAGACAGAGCCGCAGCAGGGACACTACGACCGGATTTGGATATATCCCGAATTTCACGTAACTTTGCAGGCGGAATGTGGGTCAGGAGACCCGCACTCACACACCCGCGATTATATCGCTCACATGGCAGACACGTATCTCACCATACTCAAATGCGGCAACGGACTGTACAAAGACAAAGGCAGCCGCTTTTTGGCATTCGCCGAACCTGTGCACAGCGAGGAAGAGGTGCAGCAGAGGCTCGCCTGCTACCGCAAGGCCTACCATGACGCCCGACATGTATGCTACGCATGGATGGTCGGTGCGGAGCGGGAGCGCTTCCGCATGAGCGATGACGGCGAACCCTCCGGCACCGCCGGACGCCCCATCATGGGACAAATCAACTCCCGCGGGCTGACCAACGTGCTCATCGTGGTGGTGCGCTACTTCGGCGGCATCCTGCTCGGAACGGGCGGACTCATCGTCGCCTACCGCGAAGCCGCGTCAGACGCATTAGACCATACGGCCATCGTACAGAGGGACGTGCTCCTCACACGGACGCTGCGCTTCCCCTACGAGGAGATGAACCGCGTGATGCGCCTGCTGAAAGATACCGACTCCCGCATCATCCGCCAGGACTATGAAGACGGAGCATGCGTGATAGAATGCGAAATAAAGAAACAACATGAAGGAAGAATACAAGCAGATAGCAGCCTATGAGGCGGAAGACTACCGCGCTGCCATGGACCGCGTGACCGCCGAGCCCAGTTTCCGCCTGTTTTTAGACGGGATATGCCAACGCTTCGGGGCCGAGGGACTGACGCCCGACGCCATCATCGGCAAGCTGCAGCAGACCGCTTCGACAGAAGACCTGGACCGCGAAATCATCTTCCCCGGCCTGTGGTGGATAGCCGCGCACAGGGCCGACTCGTTTGTATTAGACGGCGCAGAGAACGTGCACGGCCCCGCCCTCTTCATAACAAACCACCGCGACATCATCATGGATGCGGCCTTCCTCTCCATCCTGCTGGAGCGCAGCCACGGCATACTGCCCTACATGGCTATCGGTACAAATCTGTACGTACAGCCGTGGGTGGAGGACTTCATGCGGCTGAACCGCACCTTCTCGGTGATACGCGGCGGTGCGCCGCGCGAGGTGATGACCAACTCGCAGCGGCTGTCGGCCTACATGCGGTATGTGATGAGCGAGGCGGGAGGCAGCCATTCCATCTGGATAGCCCAGCGGGAAGGTCGCGCCAAAGACGGCGACGACCGCACGCAGCCGGCACTGCTGAAGATGCTGGCCATGACGGGCAACGGAAGTCCGGCCGAGCGTTTGGCCGCACTGAACCTCACCCCCGCCGCGTTGTGCTATGAATACGACCCCTGCGACTACCTGAAGGCGCGCGAGATGCAACTCCGCCGCGACAATCCGCAGTGGCACAAGACGTCCGACGACGACTACCAGAGCATGCTGACCGGCATCATGGGGCGCAAAGGCCGCATCGTGTTCCGCATCACGCCTTCCCTAAGCGAAGAACTGCTGCAGCTTGCCGCCCGGACCGACAACCGCAACGAGCAGATTACGGCTGCCGCCCGGCTGACCGACCGGCATATCCACAGCCACTACCATATCTTCCCCTCGAACCGCATAGCCCTCGACCTGTTGGAGTCGTCCTCGCAGGGCGGTTATACGGAAGAAGAGAAGCAGACATTCCTGAACTATCTGCAGGGGCAATTGGACAAGACAGAGCTTCCCTCAAAAGACGAGCACTTCCTCAGAGAGCGCCTATTAGAGATGTATGCCAACCCGCTGCGCAACCAACTGAAAGCCCAAGAGAACGCATGAGAACAGCCATCTTTCCGGGATCGTTTGACCCCTTTACCATCGGACACGCCGACATCGTAAGACGGGCTCTTACGCTATTTGACCACATCACCATCGGCATCGGCATCAATGCGGAGAAACGCCCTGTTTTTGACGTGGAGGAGCGTCTGCAATCCATTGCCGCCGCCTTCGGCGACGAGCCCCGCGTGAGCGTGAAGACCTACACGGGTCTTACGGTGGATTTCGCCCGCGAGGAGCAGGCGGAGTTCATCCTGAGAGGGGTGCGTTGCGTGGCCGACTTTGAATACGAACGCAATATGGCGGAAGCCAACAAACAGTTAGGCGGCATAGAGACCATCCTACTCTACACGCGCCCCGAATACGCCCACATCTCGTCCACTTTGGTACGCGATTTGTATCAGCACGGGCGCGACATCAGCCAATACATCGCCCGATAGCACAGAACACTATGAAACGCATTTCCCTCTTACTCATCACAGCCGGCCTGAGCCTGACGCTCAGCGCCCAGAAGGCCACCAGCCGCATAGACCGCGCCCTGACGATATACAACGACGTACTGCGGCAGCTGGACATCTCGTATGCCGACACGCTGAACTATGAAGACCTGCTGAACACATCCATCCACCAGATGCTGCGGAAGACAGACCCCTACACCGTGTATATGCCCGAGGACAAGACGAGCGACCTGAAGTTCATGACGACTGGCAAATACGGTGGTATAGGCGCCGTCATCATGCAGCGCACCGACGGGAAGGGCAACACCTACGTGGTCGTGAGCAACCCCTACGAAGGCATGCCAGCCCAGCGCCACGACGTACGTGCCGGGGACCGCATACTGGAAGTGGACGGCAAGAACGTGAGCGGCAAGGGGACCCCTGAAGTGTCGCAACTGCTGCGCGGCACGCCCCACTCGACCGTGACCCTGCGGCTGAAGCGCGAAGGGCAGGACAAGCCCATCACGCGGAGCTTCGAGCGGGAAGAGATAAAAATCAGTCCGGTGGAATATGCCACAGCGCTACCCTCCCCAAGGGGAGAGAAGCCGACAGGCTATGTCTCTTTCACGGAGTTTACGGAAGGGTCGGCCGACCTGTTCAGCGAGACCGTGGACAACATGGTGAAGAACGAAGGCATCGGCAGCTTAGTGATTGACCTACGGGGCAACGGCGGAGGCATCATCGACGAGGCGGTGAAGATAGTGGGGCTGTTTGTGGAGAAAGGCACGGAGGTGGTATCGACCAAAGGCAAGACCCCGCAGTCGTGCCGCACCTACCGGACGCCGATAGAGCCACGGTGGAAAGAGATGCCGATAGCCGTGATTGTGGACCACAACTCGGCCTCGGCTGCCGAGATAGTGGCCGGTTCGCTGCAAGACCTTGACCGTGCCGTCATCATCGGCACCCGCACCTACGGGAAAGGATTAGTGCAGTCCATCCGCCCCATCGCCCACAACGGACATCTGAAGGTGACAACCTCGAAATACTACATCCCCTCGGGGCGCTGCATACAGGCCATCGACTACTCGAAGCGTCGTGCAGACGGCTCAGTGGAACGCGTTCCCGACAGTCTGACGCACGAATTCAGAACACGGTTGGGGCGCATCGTGCGGGACGGCGGCGGCATAGAGCCGGACATCCTGATGGAGGACTCGCAGAAAGTGGACATCACCTATGCCTTGTACAGCAAGAACCTCTTCTTCGACTACGCCACGCGCTACCGCCTGCTGCACGACACGATAGCACCGGCGGCGGAATACAGCGTGAGCGACGAAGACTTGGAGGACTTCATCGGTTTCCTGAAAGAGAAGCAGTTCAGCTATGAGACGGAGACCGGCAAATACATGAAAGACCTCATAGATATGGCCCGTCATGAAGATTTAGACAGCACGCTGCTTGCCGACCTGAAGCAGCTGGAGGAGCGTCTGACACCTCCCTTCGAAGAGGTGGTCAGGCACAAGGCTGCTGAAGTGAAGAACTTCATGGGACAGGAGATTATAAGCCGCTACTACTACAACAAAGGCGTAGTGATATACAACCTGCGCACCGACAAAGAGTTGGAGCGGGCAGTGGCTGAACTGAGCAAGACAGAGGGGGAGAGTAAGGAATGAGGAAATAACAAAAGAACCATCCGGTAGGCCGGTCTGCCGCTGTCGGAAGACAGAGGAAAGTCCGGGCAACACAGAGCACCGCACCGGTTAACGGCCGGCAGGGGGACAGAAACCTTTGGTCACTGGAACAGCGACGTATGGCACATCCCCGAAAGGGGAGTGATGAAACGGCTACACTGCGGGTTGCAAGTTCAAGTAAACCTGTGCAGGACAGCGGCGAGAGCCGCATCCGAGAGGGTTGCTCGCCCGAGCAGGAGGGTAGAACGCGCGAGAAGCTGTTGGCAACAACAGGCTCCAGATTAATGGCAGACACTGCCTCACGGCAGTACAGAACCCGGCTTACAGGCCTGCCGGATGGATTTTTTAGAGACTATAAATTATATAGAGTCCTATAGAGACTATAGAGACTTTACAGGCAATAATAACAATCAAACAGAATCAGCAGCTTATGTCCAATCTCATAAAAAGGGCATCCGACTTCATCGTATATGGCCTGTGGCGCAAAACCGGCGAAGAGATGAGCCGCTGGAAACGCTTTGCCTACCTGACGCTCAGGAGCATCATACTAACCGTGAAAGGGTTTCTGAACCACAACATCAACATACGCGCCAACGCGCTCACCTACAGCATGATGTTTGCGACAGTACCGATACTGGCATTGGTGTTGGCCATAGCCAAAGGATTCGGTTTCGAGCAGGTGATAGAAGAAAAGCTCTACGAGAGTTTTCTCGGGCAGATGAACGTGGTACCCACCATCATGGGCTTTGTGGAACGCTATTTAGAGACGGCCCAGGGAGGCGCCTTCATCGGCGTAGGGCTATTGGTGCTGCTATGGTCGGTGTGGTCGTTCTTCAACAATATAGAGACATCGTTCAACACCATCTGGCAGGTGAAGCGTTCGCGCTCGTATGTGCGCCAACTGACGACCTATGTAGCCGTTCTGCTGCTTGTACCGATTCTGATGGTGGTATCGTCCGGTGTGAGCATATTCCTGAACACGGCGACGGCCAGCATAGAGTTTTTTGAAGCCATGGCTCCGCTGAAGGAATTCTTCCTACGCCTGCTGCCCTTCCTGACGTGCTGGCTGATATTCTCTTGGATGTACTGGGCGATTCCCAACACGAAAGTGGGAGCCTGGGCAGCATTCATACCGGGCATTGTGGTAGGTACGCTTTTCCAGCTACTGCAAATGCTGACGGTGTATTTAGTGGCATTCCTGTCGCGCACGAGCATTGTATATGGTGTGTTTGCGGCCATCCCGCTACTACTGACATGGCTGCAACTAAGCTGCTTGTTCATTCTCTCGGGTGCGGAACTGAGTTTTGCCATCCAGAACAACGAAGACTTCGACTACGACCACGACCTGCAGCACATGTCGCGGCGCTACAAGGACTATGTGACGCTGTATCTGACGTGGCTTATCGTATGCCGTTTCCGCGACAGCAAGGAGCCGCAGACCGCACACGAGATGGCCAAAGAGAACCGTCTGCCGGCCCGGTTAGTGAACCAGCTGTTAGGGCGGCTGAACGAGATAGGGATTGTGCGCGAGAGCTATACGGAAGGAAAAGAAGACCGCACCTACGTACCGGGGCACGACATCAGCACGCTGACGGTAAACGAAGTGGCTGACTGCATAGACCGGCAGGGGACGGAGCTCTTCCTGCAGCACCCCACCCCCGAACAAGAGCGGTTCTGGCAACAGTTCATCGCCCTACGGGAGGGAGACAAGGAGCTGAGCAACATACTCATAAGAGACATATTGTGAGCAGCCCCACAGCAAAGAGACAAAACCATTATTCCATAAAATAACATGAAACACATTATTTCTCTCTTCACGGCAGCTTTGCTGCTGACAGCGTGCAGCACAGGCACGCAAACGCACACCCCCACTCTGACCAATCCGGAACCCGCCATTGAGCGCGTGGAGCCGTTGTCGTGGTGGACCGGCATGAAGACTCCTCTGACCCTTATGTTCTACGGCAATGACCTGCAGGATGCGGAAGTGAGTGTAGAACCCCGCGGCGGCATCATCGTGAAAGGCCAGCACAATGCAGAAAGCAAGAACTACCTGTTCGTGGATGCGGAAGTAAGGAAGGCCGGCACCTACACGTTCATCCTGCGGCAAGGCGACAAGACAGCCACCTGGGAGTACAGCATCGCGGAGCGCCGCAGCGGCAGCCGCGAGCGCCAGTCGTTCACCTCGGCCGATGTGGTGTATCTGATTATGTCGGACCGCTTTGTGGATGGCGACGAGAGCAACAACAGCACCGACGACACAGCCGAGAAAGGCAACAAACAGAATATGGACGGCCGCTGGGGCGGCGACATACAGGGCATCATCAACTCATTAGACCACATCAGCGCCCTCGGCGCCACAGCCATCTGGCCGACGCCGCTGCTGTTAGACAACGAAGCGGCCTGGTCGTATCACGGCTATGCGTGCGGCGACTATTACCACATAGACCCCCGCTTCGGCGACAACGAGCAGTACCGCACGATGGTAGCGGAAGCCCACAAGAAAGGGCTGAAGTTTCTGATGGACATGGTGCCGAACCACTGCGGCGCCGCCCACTGGTGGATGCAGGACCTGCCCTACCAGAACTGGATAAACCAGTTCCCCGAGTTCACAAACACGAACAACGTGTTCTCCGCCAACTACGACATCAACGCCTCGGAATACGACCGTCTGCTGAGCAACCGCGGCTGGTTTGACCACCCGATGCCTGACATGAACCTTGAGAACCCCGACCTGCTGCAATACTTCAAGCAGTGGGCCGTATGGTGGGTGGAATACGCCGACCTTGACGGCTTGCGCGTGGACACTTATCCGTATATAGAGAAGCAACCCGCCGCCGAGTGGTGCAAAGCCATCACCGACGAATATCCGAACCTGAACATCGTAGGCGAATGCTGGACGCGCCCCGCCTCGAACGTGGCTTACTGGCAGGCAGGAGCCGCCAACCCAGACGGCTTTGATTCGCACCTGCCGAGCGTGATGGACTTCCCCGTGGAAGAAGCCATCCGCCAGGCCTTGGAAAACGACGGCAACTACTGGGGCGGCGGTCTGACACGCGTGTATGACGCCGTGGCGCAGGACTATCTGTACGCCGACGTGAACAAACTGCTCCTCTTTGCAGGGAACCACGACATGGACCGCATTGCGGACGTGGTATATCAGCAAGACCCGCGCCGCGTGAAATTAGCAATGACGATGATAGCGACAATGCGCGGCATCCCGCAGCTTTTTGCCGGTGACGAATACGGGCAGCGTTCGGCCGACCTGAGCCGCGGGCACAGCGGATTGAGACAGCCCCTGCCGCAAGAGGAAGCACTGACGAACGAAGAGAAAGAAATGTTTGACTTCCAGAGCCGTCTGTTCCAGTTCCGCAAACAGGAGCCCGTGCTCCACACCGGCCGGACGATGCACTTCCTGAGCCGCGACAACACCTACGCCTATTTCCGCTACAATGCCGACGAGGCCGTGTTCGTCTATCTGAACGCCTCGCAGGAGCCGCGCACCATACCGACCGCCCACTATGCCGAAATTCTCGGCCGCTACAAGCCGACGGGCGTGGACATCCTATCGGGCGACCCCGTTGACCTGAGCCAGGAGACAGCAGTTGGTCCGCTGAGCAGCATCGTCGTAAAACTGAGCAAATGATTACCTATATCCTCATAGTAGCCGGTGCATCAGCCGCAGGTGCCTTGCTGACGTGGCTGTTGATGCGCTCGCGCCAGAGCGCCACAAAGGCTCTTCTGAATCAGGCTCTTGAGCAGGCAGAGAAAACAGAGTCGGCCCAAGCCGTGCAAACAGCGGAATTGCGCCGCCTGAGCACCGAGCTGGCTACAGCCGAGGCCGACAAACGGAATCTGCAGAACAAGATAGACGAGCAGACGGCACAGACCGAGCAACTGCAGAAACGGCTCACCACGGAGTTTGAGAACATCGCCAACCGCGTGATGCAACAACGGCAGGAAGAGCTCAACCAGCAGAACCGCAAGCAGATAGGCGACATTCTGCAGCCGCTGAACGAGAAGATAAAAGACTTCCGGGAGCAGGTGAGCACAGCCTTCTCCAACGAGACCCGCGAGAAAGCCTCGCTACAAGCCGAGCTCAAGCAGCTGATGGAGCTGAACCGCACTCTATCGCGCGACGCCGACAACCTGACGAAAGCCCTGAAGGGCGACGTGAAGAAACAAGGCAACTGGGGAGAACTGATATTAGAGCGCGTGTTGGAGGCATCGGGGCTGCGCAAAGGCGTGGAATATCAGACCCAAGAGAGTTTCTACAGTCTGGAAGGGCAGCGCCAGCAGCCTGACGTAGTAATATTCATGCCGGACAACAAACAGATTATCGTGGATTCGAAGGTGTCGTTGGTAGCCTACGAGCAGTTGCAGCAGGCCGAGAGCGAGGAGCAATACAAGCAACTGCTGAAACAGCATACCGAATCGGTAAGGCAACACGTGAAGGAGCTCTACGAGAAGCAGTACCAGCGTGCGACGGGGCTCAACACGCCCGACTTCGTGCTGATGTTCATGCCGATAGAAGCTTCTTACGCCGTGGCCCTTCAGGCCGACGGCAGCCTGTATGACTACGCCTTGGAGCGCAAGATTGTAATAGTAAGCCCCACGACCCTGCTGGCCACCCTGCACACCGTATCTTATGTATGGCGGCAGGAGAACCAGAACCGCAACGCGCAGGAGATAGCCCGTCTGGCGGGTGCGATGTACGACAAACTGTGCGGTGCGATGGAAGACTTCCAGAAGATTCAGAAGAGTCTGGATGCCGCCCAGAAGGCATGCAACGAGAGCGTGAAGAAACTGTCGGAAGGCAACGGCAACGTGCTGCGCACCGCAGAGCGCATCAAAGAGCTCGGGGCAAAGGCCGGAAAGCAACTGCCTGCCGAGCTGACCCAATAAAGACAAAAGGCAGCCTTGCCCGCCGCAGACATGATACAGACAACTATAGGTGCATTGGCCGGTCTGGCACTTGCCATCTTTCTTATCATCAAGAAGGTGCCGCCCGTGCTGAGCCTGATGCTCGGTGCTCTGGCAGGCGGGCTGGGCGGCGGCTTGGGTCTGGCAGACACCGTGAGCGTGATGACGGAGGGCGTGAAAGACGTGACTCCGGCGGTGATACGCATTCTGGCGGCCGGCGTATTGAGCGGCGTGCTGATTGTGTCGGGAGCTGCCGAGACCATAGCCCGCGCCCTGATACGCCTTTTCCGCGAACGGCTTGCACCGGCAGGGATAGCCCTGACGACAATGATACTATGCAGTACGGGAGTGTTTATTGACGTGGCCGTCATAACAGTGGCCCCCATCGCCCTCTCGACAGGTCGCAGGCTGCGCATACCGGCTCCCGTCTTGCTGTTGGCCATGATTGGCGGCGGCAAATGCGGAAACATCATCTCCCCCAACCCCAACACTCTTATCGCCGCAGAGAACCTGCATGCCGACCTCCCGATGGTGATGGCTGCCGGCCTTATACCCGCCCTCACAGGACTTGTATTCACCGCCCTGCTGGTACACCTCGTGCAGCGACGGCACAGGCCGCTTCCCGAAGCGGTGTCTCCGTCTGCGGAGGAAGACACGGCACGCGCACTGCCCCCGCTGTGGGCGAGTCTGGTTGCCCCGCTGACCGCCATCCTGCTATTAGCTCTCCGGCCGGCGGCAGGCATCAGCATCGACCCGCTTGTGGCCCTCCCTGCCGGCGGCCTTGCAGGCATAGCGGCCATGCGGCAATGGAAAAAACTGCTGCCTGCCACACAGTCGGGACTGGAGAAAATGGCCGGCGTAGCCATTCTGCTTATCGGCACCGGAACGATAGCAGGCATCATCCGCCATTCGGGGCTCAACGAATGTCTGCTGCTTCTTTTGGAAAAAGCCCGCCTCGGCACCACGGCCATTGCTCCCGCTGCGGGTGCCCTGATGTCGGCCGCCACCGCCTCGACCACGGCAGGCGCCACCATAGCCTCCGCCTCTTTTGCCGAAGCCATACTGTCGGCCGGTATTCCCGCCGTATGGGGAGCGGCCATGATTAACGCCGGTGCCACCGTATTGGATCATCTGCCCCACGGCTCGTTCTTCCATGCTACCGGCGGCGTATGCGAACTGGACTTCCGCCAACGTGCGGCCCTGATACCCTATGAGACAGCCGTCGGACTGGTGCTTGCACTGACCTCGGCGGCGACATACGCCCTACTGGGATAAAGCCATGAAAATAGTACTCGTCATTGACTCGCTGAAAGGCTGCCTGAGTTCGGCATCGGCAGAAGAAGCCGCCCGGCGGGGGGCCGTGCAGGCCTGCCCTGATGCGGAGGTGGTGTGTATTCCTGCCAGCGACGGCGGGGAGGGGATGTTGGAGGCCTTCACGGCAGCCACCGGCGGCTTACTGCGTCAGGCCGACATACACGACCCGCTGATGCGCCCTATCCGCGCCGCCTACGGCATGTCGGCCGACAAACGGACGGCCGTGATAGAATCGGCACAGGCAAGCGGCCTGATGCTGCTCCGACAAGAGGAGCTCAACCCGCTGAAGGCGACCTCGTTCGGGACAGGCGAACTGATAGCCGATGCGCTGCGGCAAGGCTGCCGACGGCTGATAGTAGGTCTCGGCGGGAGTGCCACGAGCGATGCGGGGAAAGGGATGCTGCAGGCATTGGGAGCAGACATCAGCGACAAGGAGATTGACACTTCCCGCTTTCTGCTGAGACAATATCCGGCCGAAGTGACAGTGGCCAGTGACGTGCAGAATCCGCTATACGGCCCTGCAGGGGCGGCCCATGTGTTTGCTCCCCAGAAAGGGGCCTCTCCTGCCATGGTAGCCCGGCTTGACGAAGCCGCCCGTGCCTTTGCCGCCCTCACGGCCGCCCATACCGGACACGACTATGCCTGCTGTCCGGGCGCCGGTGCGGCAGGCGGTATGGGCTTCGCCCTGATGGCCTATATGCAGGCAGAGATACGCCCGGGGGCCGACCTGCTGCTTGACATGGCCGGTTTTGACGCAACCCTGCAGGGAGCCGACCTCGTGATTACAGGCGAAGGCAGTGCCGACAGACAGACGCTGATGGGGAAACTGCCTTTCCGCGTGATGCAACGGGCGGCAAAACACCATGTCCCGACAGCCCTTATTGCGGGGCGCATAGAGGACCGCGAACTGTTGCTGGCGGCAGGCTTCAGCAGTGCCGAATCCATCAATCCGCCCGGGCTGACGCAGGAAGAGGCCATGCAGGAAGAGACTGCCCGCCAAAACATCACCGCCACCGTCAGCCGCTTGACGAGCCTTCTGACGGCCTGCCGAAACTGACCCAAACAAAACATTGACAACCATGGCAACCCACCGACATCTCTTCGGCAAAGCCGCCGCCCTGACGGCTATCATCAGCGCCGCTACCGGCCTTATGTGGGCCGCAATCGCCTATTTCAACAAGAAAGACACCACCCACCCCCAGCCCGGTAACCCGGAGAGCGGGGAGCAGACGCCGGAGCACTGAGGCACGGAACAAAAAAAAGAGCTGCCGCCCGCGACAGGACGGCAACTCTGCCTATTCCACAGGCCAAGCGGCTTACTCTTTCACCTTGCGATACTTGCCCTCGATAAGGAGCATGCCGGGCAGGATTTCTCCGCCTGCCACCTTCTTGAAGGTGGTGGCCGTCAGCTCAGAGCCTTCTGATTTCTCGGTAACGGCATTGTAGCGGTTGTCCCAGATTTTGCCTTTCTCGGGCTTGACCGTAGCGACATATTTGTACTCGGTGCGGTTGGTCTCCGGATTCATCTGACGCTGCACCACCTGGAACTTCGACTTATCGGATATACCTTCCTTCAAGCCTATCTTGGCCGTATAGCCGGTCACCTTCCCGTTGCCGTTGGTAATCATTTCGTACACCGGCGTCTTCACCTTGAAGTCCTCATAGGCAAGCTGCAGAGCGGCGATGTTCTTGTCGATGGAGCGTGTGCAGACCATCTTGATGAGTTCGGGCCGCTCGTATTGGCCGACGATGACGCTCTTCTCAGAGTACTCATATTCGTGCGCCACATAGTGCATACGGAACGTGGAAGTGTCCATGAGGAAGGCCATCACCTTCTCCGGATTGGGCTCGGCGGTGTAGTAGTTGTTGTAGAAGATAGCGGCGATAGAGTCGTTCCAGTCCATCTGGAAGAGATAGGAATGGGTCTTGACGGTGAAGCCCGTGAAACTGTCGGCGATGTCGCCCGCGAGTTCGGCCGTAGTCGAGCCCAAATTGGTCTTGAAGACGGCATCCACGAAGCTGCCCAGCGCATTGAGCGTTGCCTTGGCGATAGCGGCTTTCTCTTCGGCAGTGACGTAAGTCATGTCGGAGATGAGCATGAAGGTGTTGCCTATCAGTTCTTCGCCGGCATCAGACAGCGCCGCCACACCGCGGGCTGTCTGCTTGGCCAGATTGACATCCAGTTCGGAAGCGTTGTACTGGCCGCGCTCCTGAATCAGATCCATAGAGAAATGCGCCTTCTCAATGTCGAAATTGTCGAGGTCAATATCCATGCCGAACCACTTGGCCACCATAAACTTAGGCACCTCATTGTCGTTAAGCACCTTCTCGAGCATGGCCGCATTCTTGCGGATATCGGAGGGCATGAGGTTCTTGCCGTATTTGGCCTTGACGAGGCCGTGGCTGGTGCGCTTCACGTTGGCGATACTGTCGTTGTCAACGACAGAGAAGCCGATGTTGTGGTCATCGTATTTGTCGGATGCGGGTTTGGCCATGAAGGCTTCGTATATCTCCTTGCCGAACTCGTCTTCCGAATGATACACCAGCATCTCAGCCAGCGCATTGCGCCGGTATTCACGCAAGGCTCCTGCCGACTGCGCCTCCACAAGGCAGGCAACCGACAGGAGACAGAGGATGAATGCGGGTTTCTTCATATCAACGAATGAATCCTATATTGGTTGAGGTGGGTTGCTGTCCTTCGCCGTAAGCCACTCCGACATCACGCCACGAGTTGATGCGCTGCATCTCAAGGTCAACACCATCCTGGTATTTCTTCATCTCGAACTTCCAGTCGTCAAGCACCTTGGCCTTGATTTCCTTGTAGAGGGCCTCGGCTTCGCCGTAGCACTTGGCATCGGGATAGATTTGTGCCAGATACTCGCCTGCCTCGGTGGCCGCCATGGCATTCTGCCCGCTGGCCCAGGCCATCTTGGCAGCTGCCAGATTGACCTGACAGAGGTAGTCAACATACTGCTGGTAGATTTTGTCACCCGCATCGAGCGCCGACTGATAGTGGTCGCACTCGGAGGGGATGCAGGCGCAGAGCCAGAGGGCCTCTTCATACTTCTTCTGGTTGGCCAGCGAGTTGGCCTTGGCAAGCATCTTCGGAGCCTGGGTGTTGTAATAGTCTATCACCTTGGCCTTGCCCGTTGCCACAAACTCTTTCAGCTCAGGCGAGTTGAGGTTGATGTGGCGGATAGCCTCCATATAGGCTTTGGCGTCGGTGTTGCCGATTCCTTTGGCCGTGACCGAAGTGGTGGCATAGATGATCTGGCTGTAGTAGTCAGCAATGTAGAAACTGATTTCCATGCTCTCGGCGATACGCGTGGGAGCACCGGGTAGGATGTCCTTGGTGAGGGGGGTAGCCTTGGCCGTGATGAAGAACTGGCTGAGGATATCGGACGAAGCGATGCCGTTTTGGGTGAGCAGCATGTTCAGTTTGTTCTCCATGTGGGCTTTAGCGGTTGTGGGGAAAGGTTCAGTCATGTCTTCCACCAGCACCTTGAGGGCCAGATTCTGCCCTTTCTGCTGGGCAGCGGCAGGCATTGCTGCCAGCAGGGCCGCGATGGCCAGTATATATACCTTTTTCATAATCTGCTTGATTTGAATGATTGATACAGAGGGTCAGTAAGCCGTTATTTGTCACCTATGACGAGAATTACCTTGCCCAAGCCTTCGGTCATCACCTTCGAGGGCAGGTTGTAGGGCTCTTTCTTGAGGAAACGGCGCAGTTTGCCGACAAAGGCTTCGGTGTCCACAGGGTCGCCTTCGGAGTCGAACAAAGGGATACGCACCTGCGTGAACTTCACGTTGTATTCCGACGAGCCGGATTTGGAGAAGCGGCCCTCGACAGTGTTCTTGCGCATCCATTTGGTGATGATTTCGCGCAGCTCGTAGTCGCCGTACTCGGTCTCAAGATCCACACCGAGCGCATTGTCTTCGAAGACACGGATGTCGATGGATACCTCGCGTCCATTCTGGAAGAGGTCATCGAAATAGGCTTGCAACTGGGCGTTGAAGTTGTCGATATTGGCCACGACGGCTTCTTCCAGCAGCACCGGCACCGATGCGCTGAACGAAGGCTGGCTTGTGCCCACGGCACTGGCTATCGACTTCTGGGTATAGGGGTCGCGGGCCTCGAGGATGTAGGTCAGTGTGCGCTTGGGTCCCTGCTCGGTGAGGTCCCACGTGAGGTCAAGCTGGATGTCCGATTTGGCCTGTGCATTGAGGCGGTCCATCATGGACATGCCCATGCTGCTGCCCGACTTGCTGGTGACCATATTCATCTGGGCTTCTTCGCGCTGCAGGTTGCGCAGCACCTCCTCCAGCACCTGAAGGGGGAAACCACGGTCGGTCATGAGATTGTTTATCTTGGCGATAGCCAGCTTCAGGTCCATATCTTCCTGAAGAGCGCGCTGGTAGTCAGGCTGCTTGACGGCCGTGCCTTGATTGTCGTAGGTTTGCATATAGCCGCGCTTGGCGCACCATGTCTCGCTGGGGAATACCATGATGGTGGGCTTTGTGGCGTGCTGCGCAAAGGCTCCCGCCGCAAGCAGGAGGCAGAGAGCCGTTGTCATAAGGATTCGTTTCATAATTGATTGGGAAACTGGGGATTTGGAGAATTGGAGAAGTGTGGAATTGGGAAATTACCATTGTCCGTCAGGCTGGATGATACCGTCGGCCTGAAGGCGTTTGCGGAGCTCGCTGCGATAGACGCATACCGTGGCCTCTACCACCGACTGCGCATCGGTGCGGGCATAGCGGTTGGAGCCGAGGCGGGTCTCTTTCTGCGAGCAGTATTGCTCATACGCGCCGCGGTCGGCAAAGAAAGCATTGAAGTAGTCTTCATACTTCTGCTTGGCGTTTACCTCGAAGAGCAGCGGACGAAGCGATTGCACACTGCTTACCGACGACTCTACGCCGTTGAATATCACGTCATACACAGCCGTCTTGCGAGCCTGTATAGCCGCATCGGCCGCGTTGCGGGCACGGCCCCATGCACGGATTGTATAGGAGCCGTCAAGCTCGGTGCCGATAATCTTGCTCTTGAAGTCGTAATAGGCCTGCGAGCGCTTGGCGCCGCACCCTGCCAACAGCACGGCCACAACAGCCGCCGCCAGCAACGATAGAATAGATTTCGTTTTCATAATCAGTAAATTTGAAGTTTCATTTCAACAGGAAAAGCATGGAGGCATCAGAAGCCCGAGCCCAAGCCGCGGATGATACCGGCTGCTTCGAGCGCCTTGCGCAACTCGTCTTTCTTGACGCTGACAACAACGCCGACCTTGTACTCCTTGCCGACCTTGACGATTTCCTGACTCGTCTCGGTGAGCGACACATACTTGTAGTACTCGCCCTTGTCAGAGAAGAACGATTTGAAGTATTCTTCATGCTCCATCTCGGCTCCGGGCTTGCTTACCAGCGGGCGCTGTGCCACACAGCCGTTCTCGCCCGTATAGCCCTTGAAAATCACGCCGTGAACGGCATTTTTCTTGCATTGTTCGGCAGCTACGGCCGCTTTCCTGGAATAGCTCCACACCCGTATCAGGTAGGTGCCCTGCACGCCATTGCCGGCGCACTCCAACTCATAGCGGAAGGCCTGCGTGTCTTTCTCGGCCTTTTTCTTGGAGCCGGCAAAGGCCGGGACAAACAACAACGCTGCAAGAGCGAAAGTAAGAATCTTTTTCATTGTCGGAAATATGTTTTAAGGATTGTTATTATCTCGGCCACAAAAGTAGTACTTTTTTCCTATATGGCAAAATTTTGTCTGTCAAAAAAAAGCAGTACCTTTGCACACGCTATGCAGACTCAGACACACACACACCACTTGCAACTGGTTGCCGGTCCCTGCAGTGCCGAATCGGAAGCCCAGATAACGGCTTGCGCCCAAGCGCTGCGCGACATCGGCGGTCTGGTATTCCGCGCCGGTCTTTGGAAACCGCGCACTACGCCCGGGACATTTCAAGGCGTAGGCGAAAAGGGCATTCCCTGGTTGCTTCGCGCCGAGCGGGAGACGGGGCTTATGGCTGCCACAGAAGTAGCTACCCCCGAGCATCTGCGCCTCTGCCTCGATGCCGGTCTGCGCTGTTTCTGGATAGGGGCGCGCACCACCGCCAACCCCATCATGGTGCAGGAGCTGGCCGACCTCACAGCCTCCCGACCTTCGGCCGTCAGCCGACTCTACGTAAAGAATCCGGTCAACCCCGACATCGAGTTATGGATAGGTGCCATCGAGCGTTTCCGCAAAGCCGGTCTGACAGACATTGCAGCCGTGCACCGCGGCTTCAGCACCACCCAAGCCGGCGAATACCGCAACGCGCCGCTCTGGTCGATTCCCATCGAACTCAGGCGCCGGATGCCCGACCTGCCCATACTGTGCGATGCCAGCCATATCGCCGGCAAGCGGGCTCTCATCCCCGGATTGGCCCGGCAAGCCGTGCAGTTGGGCTTCGACGGTCTGATGCTGGAGGTGCATCCTGACCCCGAAACGGCCCTCTCCGATGCACAGCAGCAACTCACGCCCAACGAGTATCACCGGCTCATCGCCTCTATAGACATCCCGACGCAGGCCCTGCCCGACCGCGAGCTGACAGAGCTCCGCCAGCAGATTGACGAGATAGATGCCGCCCTGTGGCAACTTGTGCTGGAGCGGCAACAAGCCGCCTCCCGCATCGGCATCTACAAACGGCGGAAGGGCCTGCCCGTGCTGCAGACAGAGCGCTACGCCAAACAGTTGGAGGCCCGCCTCCGGTGGGCCCGTGAGCACGGTCTGCCACCCGAGACAGCCCGCCAGATTATGCAGGCACTCCACGAAGCCGCCGTACTCAAGCAACTGACAGAAAGCTGACCTTCGCCTCTGTTGGTCAGGAAAAATCCGGATTAGGAAAATCTTATGGCTTGCACGCCTGACAGAAATGCAGGATATCAAGACAGAGCGCGTCAACGGCGCGGCTGCCGTCGTTGCAGACGACGAATTGCGAGCGGGCGATGCGCCCGGCTTCGCTCATCTGGCTCAACATGCGGGCCTCCACGGCTTCGCGTGAGGCTCCGTCGCGCTGCATCGTGCGCCGGATACACAGCTCGTCAGGAGCCGTGATGCACACCACCGCCCGGCACAAACGCTCCATACCGCTCTCAAAGAGAATGGCCGATTCCACGAAACAAAGGCCCTGCTGCTCTTTCGCCCACTGCTCCACATCGAAAGCGACGGCAGGATGCACGATGCCGTTGAGACGCTCCCGCAGCGAAGCGTCGTGAAACACCAGTTGTGCCACTGCCGGCCGGTCAAGCCGGTCGCCGCAGTAGATGTCGCTACCGAAGAGCAGCTCCACCTGAGAGCGCACGCAGGGATTCGTCTGCATGATACGCCGAGCCTCGCTGTCGGTGTCATACACCGCACAACCCAAATTGCGCAAGCCTTGCGCGATGAGCGATTTGCCGCTGCCGATGCCGCCTGTAAGTCCGAAGAGCATGAGATGTGGAGTTGGAGAGTTGTTGAACTGTGGAATTGTGAGTTAGAACTGGAAATAGATGAATGCCTGGGCATCGGGGGTGGTGAATTGCCAGATGAGGCAGACAGCCGCCACCGTAAGCAGCAGCATCAGCCACAGCGGCAGACCGGCAAACTGCAAGCGATACCACCGCTTGAAGCGGTCAGGCAGCCAGTGGATGAGCATACCCAGCACAAACACAAGCAGGATATTGCCATACTGAAGCACCATCGGCAGCAGTTGCGCATCCCACGCGGAGCCTATCTGGGTCACCATATTGCGGGCCGTCTCCCAAGCCACACGGTTGGCCGTCTCGGGATCCAGATTGCTGCCCGAGCGGAAGAAGAGACGCGTGAAGGTGATGAAAACGAAGGTCTGCAGCACCGCCCAGCCCGTGCCCGCCGCTCCGGCCGCCACGGAGGGTTTGTCACGCCCCATCAGACGATGCACTAACCAGCCTGCATAGCGGAGCACATCCACCGCCCAGACCACTCCCGCCCAGACAGCGAACAGATTCCACACCGGATACGGATAATAGTGCTTCAGTGCCCACAGCCCTGCCGTAAGCAGCGTGAGCACCAGCATCTGCCAATGTCTGTTCAGGTCGCGCCATATCTTGTTGGCTATCATGCCGAAACCATTCAGACCGCCCCATATCACGAAATTCCAGCTGGCTCCGTGCCACAGGCCGCCGAGCAGCATCGTTATCAGCGAGTTGAGGTTGGCGTAAATCTTTTTGCGCAGCCCGGGAGCAAGCCAGAGCAGCAGCGCCACCGCCACCGTCAGGCCGAGCAGCACCGCCGAGACCACCCATGAGCCCGTCAGCACCAGCACTATCAGCATCATACTCGCCACCCAAAACCACGTGCCGAACGAAGCCTCGCGGTTGCCCCCCAAGGGGATATACAGATAGGTCTTGAGCCAGCGGCTGAGCGACATGTGCCACCGCCGCCAGAAATCCTGCGGATGCACGGCCTTGTAGGGCGAGTTGAAGTTGGCGGGCAGATAGAAGCCCATCAGCATCGCCACGCCGATGGCTATATCGGTATAGCCCGAGAAGTCGGCATACACCTGCAGCGAATAGCAGAATACGGCCAGCAGATTCTCGAAGCCGGAATAGAGCAACGGCGTATCGAAGACGCGGTCGATATAGTGTACCGCCAGCCAGTCGGACAGCAACAGTTTCTTCACCAAGCCGTTCAGTATCCAGAATACGGCCATGCCAAACTGGCGGCGGCTCAGCCGGAAAGGCTTGTACAACTGCGGCACAAACTCGGTGGCGCGCACGATAGGGCCGGCCACTAATTGCGGGAAGAACGACACAAACAGGCCGTAGTCCAGCAGGTTGCCCACCGGCTTGAGGCGGCCCATATAGACATCCACCGTATAGGATATGCTTTGGAACAGATAGAAAGAGATGCCCACCGGCAGCACGATGCTGTCCACGCTGAAGCGCCCCGCAGTGCTCAACCCGTTGCCCACAAAGGCAAACACGTCGAATACGCGCCATGACGTGCCCAGCAGGTCGTTGAGCATATTGGTCAGAAACCACGCATACTTGAAGTAGCACAGCAGCCCGAGGTCAATCACTAAGCTCACCACCATCA
>JAFUEI010000013.1 GCA_017464025.1 Paludibacteraceae bacterium
TAAATTCCTTATTACCATAGGGAGCGGTACTTCGACTTGGAACACGAACAAGACTGCCGATACCGATAATCCGAAGGAAGACAAGTGCTATTGGTATTGGAACAATAGTGAGAAGTCTTCGCATGGGGGACAAACTTTCGGCACCATGTCCTGCCCCTATCTCAGGCCGCAACTGATGATAGAAACCACGGCCGGCAGCGGCTCATACAGTTACTATGAGATGACCGGCAGCGGAACTATAACCTACGATGTCCCGCTTGCTGCTGATGCTTCTTACAAGTTCAAGATTGTATATAATACGGACTATTACACCAAGTCCGGCACCATCCTTACAGCGTCTTCGCCTGCAAGCCCCGCTCTTGCAGTAGTGGATGGCAGCGATAACGAATGTCAGATTAAAACAACGGTCGCAGGCAGTTATACCTTCTCGTTCAACACATCCTCAAAGGTGGTGTCTGTCACCTATCCTTCCATTCCTACGATGACGGGAACACTTTCCTTGGCGGCTACAGGGGCTGCCGGCGGCAACGGCACAAGCGGCTCGCCTTATCTGGTATTCAAGGACAAGACGCTCACCTTTACGGCCACGCACGGCTCCAAGCCCGCAACGGCGACCGACCATATCTGGTATCAGTTCACCGACAATAGTGCGGCGCAGACGGCGGTGCAGTCTCCGCTGACCTATTCGCCGTCCACTTCGGCAACGGGTGAGATGAAGGCCTTGAAGGTGGAAGCCTACTATGAGTACGGACCGACCGGCTACAAGACGCAGGGCGCCAAACTCGCCTCATCTGTTGTCTATTATCAGGTGGTTCCGCAGCCGACGCTCAGCATCACCATTCCTCAGGAAGCGAAGGTAAGTACGGACTTCAATGTCAGCGTAAGCGAAACCACCGGCACTTCGCTCACCGGCGTGAGTGCACCGACGTATAAGTGGCAGTATCGTCTGGTAGGAGGAAGTTGGGCTTATTATGCGAAACCGTCGACTTCGTCCACAGAGCAGGAAATGCGGTTTTCTACAAAGGGCTTCTATGAGATTCGTGCGGAAATGACATACGGCAATCAGACATGGTATTCCGCTGTATCACAGATGTGTTTGTACGACACATGGCAGGTGACTGTCATCTTGAATGAGACCACAAACGGCTGGTTCAAAGGCTTGTACGCCTATCGTGATACGAACACTGATAAAGTGCCCGCTTCCGCGAATGCCGACCATTGGAAAGGCGTGGATATTACGGACCCCGCAAGCGGAGTGACCGAAGTGGAAGCAGACACCCGATGGACGTACACCTTCAAGACGCCGGTTTATACGCATGTGATGCTCACCGACTATAGTACAAATGGTGCCAATCGTACTGCGGAAATAGAGATCACCTCCAACACTTGCATCACCGTGACGGGAAGCAGGGGGGTAGCAAACAAGAACTGGGCTTATTCTACAGAAGCCAACTGTGCAACATCCTACTGCCGCATAAAATCGGTTGTCGGCGATAACGTTTACTATTCCAATGTGATTCCGGCAAACAGTGCCCCTGGCACGAAGTTGTCATATTATGCTTCCACTTCCGGTACGCTTGTGATGCAAACCCTTACCAATGGCTCATGGGTAGATGGTAGTGTTATTACTCCTGCCGGAACCGGCGTATATGTGGCGAACTATAGTGGCTCGGGGTATATCCAATCCGGTTCCCAGACTCTTTACACCGGTGCCTACAAACTCTATTCCAAGGCGGTGGAGCAGGGGCAGAACCACAATGGCGAGAATCCCGAGTTTACGTCGTTTACGCCGGATGCGCATACGCCCTACACGCACTATTGGATAGACTATATGCCGGTGGCTTCCGTAAGCGATATCCGCGCTACCGTGGGCAACGACATCAACCACAACCTGGCCGGCGAAATCGTTTATGACGAGGCCTATACCGAAGGCAGCGACCATACGGACGAACATACGGACGAAAAGTCCAGCGTGCGCTATGCCTACAACCCCGCAACCAACTATTTCAACCGCACCATCCTGGCCAACACCGAGCAGAGCAAGTTCCTTATCTTCTACGGAACCGACATACAGGCGCAGAAAGATGACGGCACATGGGTGAATGTCAACAGCTATAGTGACGTTGATGTGAGCTTCCAAGGGCAGGGACGTTTTGCTGACCTCAGCGACTGGGTGTATCAGATTGACGTGAAAGCCACAGGTTCGTCCAAGGTGACGGCCCTGGCCGAGTATTTCAGCTACAAGCAATATCTCTTCGGAGGGGAAAATGCTGGGGAGGACGGTATCAGTCTGATTAACGACGAACTGACCGACACCTACACCATCCGTGTGATGTACGACTTCAAGACCAACCGTATCACAACGGCCTGGCTGCCCGATGGCACTATCAGCAAGTCAATCGAACTGAATGCCGCCATGATGATTACGCGCGAAGGCAACAACGACGCACGGCAGGTAACGATGAGCACCGACGATGTGAACGTGAGCAAGATCAATCAGGTCTTCACCGTATTGGAAATCACGCAGACCAACTGGAGCTCGCTTCAGACATCCTGCGGCGGCATGTTCTGGATTTCGCTGCCCTACGACTGCTACCTCAAGGATATCTACGGCATCCCGGGTTACGGCACCAAATGGCGCATCCAACGCTATCGCGGCGACAAGCGTGCCGAGATGGGCTGGTTTGTCGAGACACCTACCTTCTGGGCGAACATGAAGCAGACTGAGACGGCCAAGATGGAAGCCGGCCGAGGCTATGTGGTGGACTTGAGCAACCTCACCGCCGGCGACTTCAAGACGGGTGCCAGCTCGTCGGTGTTCCTCTATTTCCCTTCTGCTACGGGTGACTACACCATGAAGAACGAGGCGGTGACCTACCATGTGCCGGCCCACGAGTGCACCATCACTTCGCCCGAAGACCGCACCAAGCAGGACAGCCATTGGAACGTGGTCGGTGTGCCCACATGGCACAATGCTACGATAGCGACGGCTTCCGATGGTACGGGCGGCAAGATGCTCGGCACGTACCCGAACTTCTACTATAGCTGGTCGTGGAACAACTCCACCAAGAAAGGAAGCTATGTGGCCAATGTTGTTGCTACGGGCTCCACACTCTTCAATGCCACACAGGCATACATGATGCAGTATGCCGGCGACATCACGTGGACGAAGACCACGTCAACGGCTGCGCTGGCTCCGCAACGTGTGCAGGAACCAGCGGTCAACCGCAACATCTGCCTCTCGCTGAGCGATACGGCCGAGCTGGACCGCACTTTCGTGCAACTGATTGACGGTGCGACCGACGGCTACGATCTTAACCATGACCTCGGCAAGATTATTACCGACGGCACCACGCAGCTTTATACGCGGCAGGGCAACTACCTCTTTGCAGGTGACAACCGTCCTGTGCAGAACGTGAACGTGCCGGTGGATGTACGCATCGCCTCCGAGGGTGACTATACATTCTCTGTCAACACCGGTCTCAGCGGTGTGCGACCAGTGCTGTACGACCGCACCGAAGACCGCTATACCGACCTCTTGTTTGCCGACTATGAGGTGCATCTGCGGGCAGGCGAGTATGCCGGACGTTTCGAGTTGCAGTTGGAGGTCACTTCGCCTTCCGCTCCTACGGGCTGCATACAGACATCGTCGGCCGATATCCAGGTTTCTGTGAGCGGCGGCAACCTTCTGCTGAGCGGCGTGCCCGACGGAGCCGATTTGTGCCTATACGATGCCCTCGGTCGTCTGCTTGAACGACGCAGCTCATATCGTGAGGGTGACGTGCTGACGGCTCCGCTGACGGGTGTATATGTCCTTGTGGTGAATGGCACCGCCCAACGCGTCCTCGTGCCGTAAGGCACAACGGCGGACGACAGGCAGGTGAGACTCTTCCTGTGTTATTAATAACAAACCCCGTGCTGATTGTCAGCGCGGGGTTTTGTTGTCAAAAGAAGTGTTCCTGTGCGATTCGGGTGGGATAACCATGTCCGGGATACACCGGCATGTCGGGCAGAGCCGCGAGAGAGCGGAGGCTCTGCATGAGCGCAGGAAAGTCGCCGCCCGGAAGGTCGGTGCGGCCGAAGCCGCCTTGAAACAGTGTGTCGCCCGTGAAGAGCAGAGGAAAGTCGGTCGTAGCGATGCCGGATGCTGCGGAGTCGCCGGTCGGCTCGTCGTCGGTGCTGTCAATCCGGTAGCATACGCCGCCCGGCGTGTGCCCCGGTGTGTGAAGGGCTGTGATGCCGAAAGAGGCGATGCGGAAAGGCGCTTCAGGCAGTGGCAGAAAGTCCGGCAGGGGCATGTCGTCCCACGGCAGACCGAAGGCGGCGGCTTGTGCGGCCAAACGGCGGTATAGGAAGGCGTCGGCGCTGTGGAGGTAGGGCCGCGCCCCATAGGTGTCGTACATGCGGCGCACGCCGAAGATGTGGTCAAGATGGGCATGCGTGAGCAGATGGGCACACACGGTCAGATGCCGGTCCTTGATGTAGTTCTCCTGCCGCAGCCACTCCGCTTCATCCGAGGCTCCGCAGTCCACCACGAGCGTCCTGCCCTCGCTGTCGGAGAGCAGGTAGGTGCATTCGCGGAACGGATTGCAATAGAAGGTGCGGAGCATGGGAAGAAACCCTACAAGGGCAGATAGACGGCTTTCTTCGTGCGGAAGTATTCCTCCGTGAAGAAGTCGCTGAGGCTGA
>JAFUEI010000014.1 GCA_017464025.1 Paludibacteraceae bacterium
TCACAGCCCCCCTCGTGACAATCGTGCCCGGCTTTGAGGTCAGAGTAAATAAAAAAAGCAAGTGACCTCACAGCCACTTGCTCTTGAACAGAGGTCCGATACCTCCTGCATGCCTATAAGGGCACTTCTTATTCCTTAATAATCCGTTGGGTGAAGTAGCCCTCGTCGCCGTTCACCACCACGAGATATACGCCGTTCGGCAAACCGCTTGCGTTCACTTTCTGGCCGCTCTGCGTTTGCATACAGCTCAGTAGCAGTTGTCCTGTCATGCTATATACGCCCACTTGGAATGTCCCCTCCACACCGCTTACTTCGAATGAGTCGTGTACGCGCACAGGAGTCACACGCATGCCGTTTCCGGTCAAATCGCTGATTCCTGTAGGAATACCTTTCACGGTGTAGTGGTAGCTTGCCGTCTCGCTCTCGCCTTTGCCCTCCACGATAGCCGCAGCTTTCAGGGTGGTCTCTGCGTTGATGAAAATCGCTGTGCCGTCGTAGAGGATGCGGGTGTCGGAATAATACGGACTGCTGCCGTCGAGCGTATAGTAAATCTGCGCACCTTCTGTCGGGCAGCTCAATGTTATCTGCGTGCCTTTCTCGACCTCTGTTCCTGAAGGTACTGACGCTTCGGGGGCTTGTACCATAGTATCTGCTGATTTGCTTGACACTCTGACAGTTGATGTAGCAGCCAGTTCGGGGTCATCCATAGTGAAAGTAACAAAGTCTTTTCCGGGTATGTCGCCATGGATGAGCACGGCAGCCTCGCCGTTATTATTGAGAACGACACGACTCTCTGCAGCTGATGTGATTATTCCCGACATGCAGCTGACCGTCACCGTCTTGCCGGCGGCAGCGGCGGCAGGCTCAGCCTTTACATGGAGAAGTTTCGCACCGCCATGGGCTATCTTCACGCTCTCGTCTGCTATGAGGTTCTTCACCTCTCTTTCTATCGGCAGGGTAACCTCGAACGGTTCGTCCATCTTGATGCCGGAATAGCTCTGCACCTCGCCTGAGATACGCAGTGTTACCTCGTTTGCAGTAAACGGCTTTGCAGGCACGAAACGTAGCTTTGAAGCATAGGTTGCACCTCCGTCACCGGCTTCCTCGTCGGTCAGCTCGATAGTGCCTTCGGCGGCAGCATTGTTTTCCGTAACGGTAATGAGTTCGGTGTTGAGGGTTGCAGGCGTCATATAGCTATCGAACTTCACAGCCACGGCATCTTCATAGGCGTGTGCACGCTCCACTTTAGGCAGTCGCATACGGACGATAGGGATGTTGATATCCAACTGCGGTGGCGGTACGGGCAACCAGTCGGTTTGAGTGTTGGCGTAGCCTTCTTTCCGGATGCGCACCTGCCATAGTCCTTGCGGCACATCCCATTGGTACATACCGTCAGTGCCGGTTATTTGCGGGTTGATTTGTCCGTAGTTCTCGGCATCCCATAGTACATCGCTCTCTCCTGCGCTGCTGCCGCCGGAAGTGAGCATAAAGTCTTTATAGTAGATGGTAGCGGTAGCTCCTTCCACGCGGTTGGACTGCACTGCCTCATATACAAAGCCTGACGGGTCAACAAGCGGTCTTGCCGGTTTGGGGTGAGGACGTCTTGGAGTCGTTTTATTAGGATCTCTGTGATTGCGATTATAGTCAGGACATTGAGGACAAGGTAGAGGGCTATACGGGGGGTCATCGTCATCTGGTTCGTCATCTGGTTCGTCATCTGGTTCGTCACCACAGTCGTCGCCTTCACAATCATTCTGACGCTTACAATCTTCTCCTTCACATTCTTCATCGCAGTCTTCCTCGCTTTCATCACATTCTTTTTTGCAGCTACGTTCATTTTCGTACATACTACTGAAAATACCTGAGAAACCATTCGTAATCTCATTTTCAATGGCTGCCATAGCGCTCCTGTATTCATCGTAATAACTACCGGCGTCAAAGTCTAACAATTTATCAAGTTCTATTCCTGCTTGGATTCCATCATTCACAAGTCCTGCTATATTGCCCCAACTCTTTCCTGCGTCAGTTTTAGCGTAATCTGTTGCCTTGTCGAACATCTTTTCCGCCTTAGTACCAACTTTTTTTGCAGCTCCTTTTGCAACAGCCTTACCTGCCCCGCCACCAAGAACAGTTGTGCCGAAATCCCACACTGCCTTTCTGCCTAAGCTGACTTGATAGTGTACTAACAGATTGTTCAGTTGACCAAGATAATAGTTTGTTCTCGCTATCAAATCATCTAATTGGTTATAGTACTGTGTCTTCTGCCCCTCCGTGAATTTTGGTTTACCTACATCGCCGAGTTGGCACCTTGCCTCTAATCTTCTTTCAACTGTTTCTACTTGTGATTGAACATAAGAGGAAAAATCTTTACTCTTTTGAAACATTTCATCTATTTGAATTGGTGCCTTTACGTAGTCAGATAACCCTAATCCTGTCAAAATACCGTCTCCTATATTCGCAACATCTCCCCATATTTTCAAGCGGCTGGCATCGGAAATTTTTACTCTTTTAGGTCCGATATTCTTTCTTTTTGACATAGCGACCATATTATCGATTTCCGCTTCGGAAATAACGGTTCGTAAGGCAGTATGGCTTTCTATATCGATAAGAATCATCTCAGCCTCATCTGTCCCGTTTATGTATGTATAAACCATATTACCCTCATCTCCTTTCATTACAAGAGGTTCGTTTTGCAGCGTGTATGTAACTGCCTCGTCGTAATTCATTTCTTTCAGCGTGAAATCCAAGGGTTCTTTTCCGGGTATAGTAAATCTCAGATTCAGAGTCTCATCATCGCTCGGCAGCACTTCCGTTTCCCCTTTCTCTGCCGCTTTGATAGCTGCTTGGTACAGTTTCTCTATCGCTTCTTTCTGTGTCTCTGCCCTTGCTGCTTTCTCTTCATTGCTCATAGGGGTGTATGCCCCCTCGGCATAAGCGTATGCCGAAACCGGCAGTTTTGATGAGTTGGGATAGTTGGACACGGCATACCAGCATTGCTTTACGTCATCGAATTCCGCCTCCAAGGTGCGTGTGCTACCGTCAGATGCTAACACATTAATATTCACGCCTTCAGTACCGGATATGTCCATCCCGTCAAAATGGGCAATGAAAGTAAATTCCGTGGTATAGGGCGAGTTCGGACCCCAGAATTTCTCCAGTTTATAAATATAAGATTGTTCTTTCGTACTCTTTTCAAAATAGTTGAAAGTTATAGCAATCTTCCTCTGGTCTAACATGACGACCCTTGGCGCTATCTTATCGCACCCTCTGTACGTAACATAACTAACATCAGACTCTGTTACCCCTGCTTTCGGATCAACAATTCGTGCCTTTATAGCATGCAGATTATCTATACCGGAAGAAGGAAATTTAATATTACTGGACCACATACCATCCATATCAACCGAGCTTAGCCCTACTAATTTGTCATAGTCATATATTTCAATTACTTTGCCTCTATAATCCCAAGGTGCCGTACCTCTTATATATAATAAGGAGGAAGATGCAACAAATGCAAATGCATTTATAGCAAAACCGTTGACTTTTGTCCACACCGTTCCAATGGGCTGAACGGTTTCTACACCGTCTAATTTGAAGCGCACAGAACCTGTTATGTGGAAGTCGCCTGCAGCCTTTGGCCTGAGGCTGAATCTGAGGCTCTTATCGTCCGTGTCACCCAAGGGGAATACGTATTGCCCGTTCTCAATCCGATAGCTCACTGTGGTTGAACCCGAGAGTGCCGAGTTCTCCACCATGTCAATTTCTTCAGGCATATCCACCACCAACTCCGCATTGCTGATTCGTCCTGCATATTGCTCCGCAAAAAACACCATTGCAGATATGCTATTCGTCTGACCGATGTTCAGTATATTCTTGTTGGCTATAAAAAAGCTCCACGACATATTGATGAAGCTGAGTTTCGCCTTATCCAAGGTCGGTACATTCGGTACATTGGTCCTCACGATGCGTCCGTCTTCGATATGCACGGCTGTTTTGGCATAGTCCGTTCCGTCTGCCAACTTCATATCATTGAGTGTGGACAGCAGCTGCACTCTGCGCATAAGCGAGTTGGATGTCATCGAGATAAGCGTGTAGTCGCCCTGTGCAAGCTCTGCAAAATAGAGACTGTCTGTCCTATAGGTGTTAGAGCGCACAAAACGTCCGTTGGCATCATAAAGGATGCCCATTACCGGGCCGTTATCGGATGATGTCGCCGATGCTATAAGAGCTCCTTTCTGCACAATAGGCAGTGTGACGTATCCCAAACCGTTGTTCGATATCTTGCAGGAGGCACTTACCGGGCTGAAACTGTTGCTATGACTGGAAACGGTTACCGTCAACTCGTCGCCAGCCTCCACGCCTGTAGTGAAATACAGCTTTCCCTCTTTGTTGATGAAGTCGGTTATCTTGGCACTTCTTGTTTTGTTATATACTTGGTATGCTGCATCTGAGTAGGCTTCGTAGCCGTCTATGATTTCGGCTTCCTCGCCTTCTGCCACTGCCGCGGTATAGGTAAACCATGTGTTGACGATTACACCGTTGAACTTTTCCAACTCAATGGTGGGCAAGGTGCCCCCTGCTTCGGGGGCCATAAAATCTATCGTCTTTGGCAGGTAGCCCGAGGCGGAAACGGACAGCTCTCCGGGCTCGTTTGTTCCCTGAAATCCATAGCGCCCTTCATGATTGGTCGTAGCGATAACGGATTGCGAATGTTCGCCCTTTTGGGTTAGTGCAACTGTTGCATCTCCGATGGTTTCTCCGGTCTCTTTGTCCTTTACTTGTCCGTTCAACGTCATCTGCTGTATAGGCTGTAGTTGGATAGTCGGTTGGTTCTCACCTTCCGCATTGACGGTCAGTTGCACGGCATCGGGTGTTGCGTATTGGCGGGCAAACTCCTCACGAAGCGTTACTTCGCAGGTCAGCCGTGCCCCTTCCGCCACCGCTTTCAGTTGAGAGGTATGACCTATTGCATTGTTCGCTTCGTCGGTCCAGAGAATCGAAACCTTGTCGCTTACATCGGTTCCGTCCGGTATGGTTACTTTCACGCTCACGTCTTTTGTGCGCAGCAGTTTGTCGATGGTCAGTTTAAGGCTCTCTCCTGCGCCTAATTCCATGGGTACGGTTGTTCCAACTGCTTGTCCGTAGGCGTTTTTCAGAGAGGCTTGGTATTCACTTCCGGAAATCTGACCGCTAAACACGATGATACGTTTGTTCAGCACGGGAAGGGTTTGCGTAAACTTGCTGCGCAGGTTCGTGAGTTCCACTGTCATGTTTTCGTAATACCCGTCAACTGCATCGGTTGGGAGATAGACGGAAACAGTGCCTGCATTATGAAGCGGCTGGATGTTCGGAAATTTGCTCCAACCTATAGCTTGCCGGTATAGTTCGATACTCTCAATGGGAACACGTAACAACATCTGATCATAGGTATTCCACATTTCGTTGGTAATAGATGTCGGTCCGCACCGTGGCGGCGTAAGGGCATAGCAGTCAATGGTATCTATCTTGGTACCTTTAAACGCATTAGGTTCAATGCTGTCAAGACTCGCACCAAAAGCGACATGCTTCAGTGTTTGATTATTGTGATTATAGGGAAGCGAACGTAGCTCTTTGACCCCGCTTGCCTGTGACAGGTCAAGCAACTGAACATTCTTATAATTAGATGTAACAAGATCTAAGCAAAAAACATTCTCCCACATATCTCCGGTAACAACTATTCTCAATATATCTTCCGATGCAAAGTTATATCTTTCCATAGCTGCTTTTATGGCATCAGTAAAATTACTGAAAGACATCTCTCTTCTAAGCACTTCAAGCGTCAAGGTTCCCGTTGCGGCGTCAAAATAGTTTGCCCCGGGGAATAATGGCGGTTCAAAGGTGTGGATAGTAACTGCGGTAAGTTTGATATCCGATTTACCCATTACAAGGCTTATTTCAGGAGATGCAGAGTAGAATGCACCATCGCGCATCCAAGCCGAAAAATGGGAATAAACAGTATTGTTAGCTTCATAGCTTCCTGCTTCTGCACGTATAGTGTAAAGCTTGCCTTCTTCAAGTTGGTATGTCCTTATATATATCGTGTCTTGCTTTACGACTTGTCCATTTTGCGATTTTCCATCCGCAGAACTAACTCTTATCAAACAATTCCCTGTGCCACATTCTATGGTAAGAGTATGTGTCGGAGTCTCGTCCGCCCATGCCACCATCGGAAGCCATAATGCCAATAGGAAAAATAAATACTTTTTCATATCTCAAGATGTTTTATAGTTTATACATTATTTAACAACAATTTTGCGGGTGGTTTGTCCCTGCTTCAAGATATACACACCGTGTTGCATTAGAGAAGGTTCACTGACAATGCGCCCTTGCAGGTCGTAATATACCGGTTCTGCGGCATCGGCACTGATTTCCTCAATCTGAGTCGGACTATTCTCAACCATACGTATGCGGAAACGGGTGGCTACACTGCCCGCCGCTGCCGTGAAGGTATAAGCAGACCGCGTAAGGTCGGTTTCTGCACCTGTCTGCAAGTCGGTCAGTATGACCGGTGTCTGCTCGTCAGGATTGTTCTGTAGCGAAAGAGTGTACTCTCCTGCTGTCGGGAAAATCATGCCGAGGCTGAAAACACCGTCCCCGAGCGGACGCTCGTCGATGGCATATTGCACGCCGCCGTCTTGCACATACAGTTGCGGCACGTCGCCTTGTCCCGTCATCTTGGCAGCATCGTGCTCCAACTCGTAATCTGTTGATGCCTCTTCGTTGAGTACGATGCGGGTGCGGTCGTGTCCCGCTTCGCCGTTGAGTACGAAATTATAGACACGGCGCAAGGGATGGGTCGCCGCTGCCTGCATCATACCTCGCGATGGTGCTTTTTTTGTTTGCCATAGTCCCCCCGGGTCGTTATGCAAACGGCCCTCTTTGCGGAAAGTGATGGAATTGGCCCCTTCGGGACATTGCACGAAAAACGCTTCGTTGGGATACAAATAATACTCATCGTCAAGAGGAGAAAATGCGTAATAGATAAATCCGTCAAAAACGGTGATAGGAGCTGTGAAATCCATATAGCGGATGTCGAAGAAGCTGGGATACGGATTGCCTGTGAGGTTCCATCCTTCGCGGTACTTGTAGGCTGACGGATATGGAGTCAGAGGCACCGTAACATCGCCGTTGGCAAACAGTTGCTGTTTGTTCTCCGTGTCCATGGCCTTCAGGTGCAAGGTGGTTTGATCAGATTTTACAATCTCGCCGCCTATAAAATCCCCGTAAAAATGTACTAAATAGCCGCGGTTGGCATGCAACACCTCGCTGGCAGAGAGCTGGCGCCAATAGTGTTCACTGCTGCTTACATCTGTTGCGCGCTTGGCACCGTCAAATTCCATAATTATCGCCTCCATTCTGCTTTGCAGATTAGGGAATGTAATATCAGATATTTTTACATCGAAGGGGAATGAGACTAAATACCGTTTATATTCAGTTGTTTGTTTGGGTTTGTTATAATAATATTTCTCCCCTTTCCACGAAATCTGGGTATAAAACAGATGGTAGGTCATTTCTATTTCATCTGCCGTAACGGGCGAACGGAATATGGCGGTAGAAGGGGTGATTTTATAGTTGGTTTCGGTAATCGGATCGGTATAATTCTTAAAATAATACTCCCCGCAGTCTTGGTCAAGATGGAATTTCTTGAGTTTTATAGGCTTGTCGGCATCAATGGTCAGTTGTGCCGGATAGAAAAACGCAATATCGGTAGAGTAACTGTCATAACTCTCATAATAATTGTTGTGTGTTGTTTCATAATTATGAAACAGTCCGTAAGAAGGTCCGCTTGCGTTGTTCTCTGATGTTACCCCATACCATCTGGGAACGGTGAGCCGGGCATTGTCTGCCAATCCATCGGTCTTGCTGATGGTAATGTCAGGCTGATAACCCACGAACAGATGCTCCGCCGGCTCCGTCATGGCGACCAGTGTACCGTCTTTATATGGGGCGGTTTTGGAATACAAATCCATCGCCATAGTCGGTACATGCATCGTAACGCTGGTCAGTGGCGCCGTCATCGGCAGGTCTAATCCTTGTGCCGACCCGCTTGACGTCCCCCAATACGGCGGATATACCGACCTCAGGTACAGGTCCTTGAACCGGTCGGAGAAAGCCAGATTGAAGCATACCATCGTTGCCGGCAGGTCGAGCGTTGTCAGCGCACTGACAGAAGGCAGATAGCACACCTCAGTGCCGTCTGGAAAGGTAAGCTGCTGTGCGTTGCACTGATAGTCGCCGTCAGCTATCAGCACTCTTCTTAGCGAGGTTCTGTAGCCGCGATAGACATACTCACTCGGAATGTTCAGTGTCTGCTGCTCCGACTCAATCCTGTTCAGCGTCAGGAAGAAATAGCCGGAGGCATATTTGGTGGTTTTCAAGTCGCTGTTGAAAAACAGCGTGGTGCCGTCCGTCAGCGTGCAGTAAAGTGCCGTCCTGTTGTTCTCGTTGAACACGTAGGTCGTGTCCGACAGCTCTGTCGGCTCCGACAACTGCGCCTGCACCCCTGTACCATACAGGAGTGCCGACAATCCCATTATCAGGGACAGTTTCAAGCGTTTGCGTTTCATAATTATAGAGTGAAATATATTGGTTTTCTCGTCGTTAGTTGCCGCGTCTGTCTGTCATACACATAAAGCGGTAACCCGCAATATATCGGATTACCGCTAACTGTTAGAACTATGATGTTCAGTAAAAGATGATATCAGTACATCAACCCGAAAGCCCACAAGGGGATTATTTGCCCTGTGGCATATTCTATTTCATCACGTACTACATACCCATTTGGCACCTCTGAGATTTGTTTCTTTCCTTTCTTTCTGCCTCCGAGCTCAAAAGTGTATTCGCCTACGCAGAAATCACTTACACGCGATGATATCACATCTTGTGTCACTTGCAACTGGTTGTAGAAAAAGGTCTCTCGCACATTGCCTATCTCTGCCTTTTCGCCTGCCAGCGTATATTGTATATTAGTATTGTCAAGATAGACTTTCTCCACCTTGCCTAAGCCACGCATTCCGCCGGTGTCGTCTCTAAGCTGCCCAATCATTTTTGCCTTTTCCATATATAACAGATAATTTGGTACATCATTACGGCTTATGTGCAACTCGCCGGCTAATGCTTGTGCATCCGGTTTATATGGGGCGTTTTGTGCGATGATAGACAGCATCTGGCGCAACTTCCTGCCTGTTGCAGGCGACATTCTGGCGTAGTGCGGGATATCCGACTCCAACGTTTGCCGGACGACATTCTGCATACGTTCGTAGAAATCGCCTTCGATTGCGAAGGGGAAATAGCCTGTTCTGAGATACTGACGGAAAAAAGGCAATGGGTGCGGCAATTCATCGGGTTGAGCTTTGCCCGCCAAAACTTCTTCCAATGTAAACACAGGAACACTGATGTTATGTACCAATTGCAAGTATTCGCGGAAAGACATGCCGTGCAAGTGCTGCATCACCACGCGCCGGCTCAAGTCAGCTTCTCCATCCAACAAGTCTAAGATAGAAGAACCGGTAATAAACACTTTCAATGCCGGATGGGTATCGTAAATTTGCTTTATCTCGCGACTCCACCCTTCGTATTTATGAATCTCGTCGATATAGAGGTGTTCGCCACCTTCTTTGACGAACTCATCAGCTAACTCAATCAGCGTGTGGGTTGTGAAATAACTATGGTCGGCAGAAACATACAAACTATGCTCTTCCGGAGTCTCGATGATATGCTGTTTGACCATCGTACTCTTGCCCACTCCACGTCCTCCGGTTAGGCACTGCAAACGCTTATTCCACCCCATTGTGTGGAATAAATATCGCTTAAAATCTAAGGATGTGAGCTTCAATTGCTCTTGCATGTACTGCAATAATGATGTATCTATCATAGTAAATAAACGCTATAATTGCACCAAACAGAGTGCACATTTTTGATATGTGTGCACTTTTTACGGTGCAAATATACGGATTCCCTTTGATGTATGCAAATATTTTTGCAGAAATAACGAAATCCCCCACGATTTTTATTGTCATTATTCACAAACTCCCCGCGATTTTCTTCTTTTTGCGGTAATCCAATATTTCAAAGAGCGTTGTCTTTTCTTTGTAGCTCTGCGGGGAACCAATCCCGCAGAGCCGGGTTTGCTAAGAGAAGTTATTTTCTTATCTCATTTTTTGCCCTTGGGCGTTGTAGCGCATTCCGTCTTTCTCGATGATAAGAACTCCATTCTCAATCAACTTTCTGAACTGCGTATTATTACTTGGTTCGTTTCCGATGCTTGTCGGAAGCCCTTGTACATCAATGCTGATGCTCTGGATGAAAGATATCGCCTCTTCGAGAACGGAATGTCTGGCTCTTCTCGGTGCCGAATCAGGGGTCGGTGTGGCAGGTACTTCCACCATGTAGAACACAATCGCCGACGGAGCGTCAAGATCCATGGTAAAGGTGTGTGTCTGCGCACCGGTTGTCTGAGTATGGATTGCCTGCACATCCTTCCCTCTGACTTTGGCACGTAACTCGTAGCCTTTCGCAGTCCAACCGATAATGCTGACGGTTACCTTGCCGGCTGCCAAGTTGAAACTCATGGTGTTGGGCAGTGCATTACTCCACTGCTCCGTACCGCAAGTGTATTGTTTCATCGCTTCTTCTACGGCTTCATCTGTCAACACCTCATCAATCTCCACGCGCTGATTCTGATCGTTATAGTAGGCTGTGAGTACGATATCGTCATCCTTTGTCGGTTTCATGGAAAGGTTCAGCGTGGTAATAGGCGGCAGAAGCGGCTTGATATGCACGGGCAGACGCGTAATCGTGGGTGTGCAGTTGTCCGAGCGGCGGTAGGTATAGACCACTTCATCCTCACCGGCGGCAACGGCATATAGCGAGTCGGTGACGCGCGTGCCATCCACTGCCATGCGGGCGAAACCTTTTGTGTCAATCTTCAGACGATGCGGACGAAAGCGTTGCCACCTGTCAGGACCTTCCTCTATCAGATGAGGCAGCACAACGGTATCGCCTTCTGTCATGTCTAACTCATGGATATAGTGGTTGGGCTTGTAAGAATATCCGAGCGGGTATTCCGGATAGACGAGGTCATATCCGTTGGGCTTGACATGTATGGTAAGCGTGTCTCGCCCCTCGTAAAAATAATCCGTCCAGCTCCCGAACGACTCTTCGGATTCTGGCATGATAATCTCCACTTTGGCAGTACCATAGTCTTTTGCTGTAAAGCAATGATACTTCTCGCCCTCAATTTCTTGCTTCGTGAGTTCTATCACATCAGTCGGAGAGTCGTCGGTCAAACGGACAATCAGTTCTTGACCATAAGTAGAGGGGGTAGCATTAACGCCGGCAACCATATCTTGCGAATGTACGGAGAGCTGTGAGCAGATTCCGGGATAGGAGCTAATCTCAAAGCCGTCATCTAAAAGGAAGGTGTGTTCTTTGTGGGGAAATTCCCACAAGGAAATTTCCATGCCGAGCTTTACCTGTACGGTGAAAGTGTGTTTCAGTTTCGGGAACGTTACTCTCACATTGTTCTTATTTATATAATCCTCTTCTTGGAGCGTACGCATGGTAATCTTTGTTTCTCCGGTAGCATTTGTCATCAGGCTGTCGCCCTCGTTATACGCAAATGCCACCAAACTGTTGGTGGATTCATAGTCGTAGGGATGACTCTTCGGGCTTATTTCCTCCCACAAGCATATCATTTGGTCGTTGATCATTTGCGCTTGAGTACAAACGAAGAATGACGGCATTATGTATTTGTTTCTACCTCCCGGTGCAAGTTTCATGGTATCTGCCGAGGCCGCAGGGTCGGGGCCGCTGCCGCGCCGCCAGCCTACGGCGGTAGCGTTGTCTGTGATGTCAACGTATATCGTGTAAAGAATAGAATGGCCGTTATCGTCTAATGTGCTGGCAAAGAATTGGGCAGTGCCGCGCTTAAGGCAACAGATGGCATCCATACTGTAGAGTTTGATCTCTTCATTGATGGGATACCTCTTGCTGAAACTCGAACGGATACCCACCAGTTCGGGAGCGTCATTCTGTATAAGATCGAAATTGGCACCCGGGAGCGGATTCTCTATTACGCCGCCTACTTTGCCTTCAAAGCTTAGCGACCTTTGTTCGTCCCACTGCGCAAAGGCTTGGGTTGGCAGAACCGCCATGGCCGTCAGCAGCACCGCCGCCAATCGGCTGAAAGAGAAAATTTTTTTCATGATACTTGTATGTCGGTTTTTTTATTGTCTCAGTACTTGTCTGTTCGGAGCAACTATAATTATCCAAGTGCAAAAGTACTGCTTTCCTGCATAGCGGATACTGAATTATCGGACAATAAAAACCTAAAATCGGACAAAATGCAGTTTGAGGGCCGATGCACACCTGACGTTCTTGCCCAATCATGCCTGTTTTTGCACATTGGGCAAAAAAAATACCCCTGCCCCAAGATGGGGTAGGGAGTATAAAAGCGTGTTCTGCCGTCGTTGCTTACTCTGCCTGGCGGCGGAACTCGGTAGGGGATATGGTATAGACCCGCTTGAATGCGGCGGAGAAGGTGTTGGCATTCTCAAATCCGCACCGCAGTGCCACGTCTAAAATCGACGCCTCGGGTTCCTGAACAAGGATTTTGCGTGACTGCTCTAATTGGATCAGAAGCAGATATTGTTTCGTTGAGATGCCGGTCATGTCCATCACCTTGCGGTTCAGGGTCTTGGATGTCATGAAGAGTCGCTCGGCAATCTTTTCCACCGTCACGGAGGTGGACTTCATCATCTCGGTGGTGGTGCCGATGATGGTCTCAAGGAAGCGACGCTCGGTGGCAGACAGCGTCTTGTCGGGTTTGTTTTGGGGCTTCTCAACGGAAATGCTCTTCGGCTCTTGGGCCTTGAAGCGGTTGATCTCGGCCATGAGCATGTTCAGCTGGTCGTTTGTCGCCTTGCGACGCTTGCGGTACAGCAGGGCGGTGATGACAGCTGCTATGGCTATCAGCAGGGAGACAATGACCGCGATGATGGCGAAGATTTTGTCCCGTTGCCGCAGACGGGTGTTCTCTACCGCATATTCCCCCATCCTGAACTCGGCGTTGAACCTCGCTATCTGTTCGGCGGTGGCTTGGCTGTAGAGCGAGTCCTTCAGCTCATGGTAGCGCAGCAGGTGCGACCGCGCCTCGTCTGGGTTGTCTCTGAACAGTATCTCATACACTTCCCGTTGCGCATACGCTTCATTCACGAGGTTGCCAATCTCTCGGCAGATGTCAATGGCCTCGTTGAGGTACTCCAGAGCCTCTGCCGACCGGCCGAGTCCGTGCAGGGCGATGCCCATCTTGTTCAGAGATATCGCAAGCGACAGTCGGTCGCCTGCTTGCCGGAAGAAAGGAATCACCTCTTGCAGGATTTTCTCCGCTTCCTCATACCGCTTGAGACCGTTGAGAATCGAGGCTTTCTGCGACTGCCTCACCATCATCTTGTGCGTGTTCCCCGTGGTGGCTTCCATCACGCACGCACTGTCCGCATAGCAGAGCGCTTTCTCGTCGTCATGCAGGGCATGCTCTATCTCGCTCGCCATGCCATATACAACGGCCAAACGCACCGGACTGCCGGCTTTCTTGGCATATTCGATGGCGCGGAGCTCATAGCGTATCCCCTCGGCAGGGTCGCCGGCTGCCATCAGGGTCCCCGCTATCGTGTTCAGCGACGAACAGATGCGTTCTGCATCTCCGCTCTCTACGTCCAAGGCGTAGCACTGGTGCATGTAGCCCAACGCCTCTTCATACTTCGACTGCCTCATCTCCACCAGACCGAGCATCGCAAGGTTGTCCGAATAGGATGTCTTGTCGGCATATTGCATCAGCTCAAGAGCACGCAGAAGGTTCTTCTCTGCAAGCGCATACTGCTGGGTGGCATAATACCACTCCCCTGCCCAGTACCATACCAGAGCCTTCACGGTATCCATCTCAGGAGTCGGGTCGTTACTGTACATGCGTGGCGCATCGGTGAACTCCTGCTCATACAGATAGGCAAAAAAAGCATCTGCATGGGGCAGCGACGGCTTGCGGTCGAATATTTCCAATAACGAGTCAACAGGCTCCGCCAAAGAACAAAGACTCAGCAGAACCATGCCTGATAATATTGCTTTGCGTAGAGATATACTTTTCTTCATTTCCGCTTCTGTAATACGATGCAAAGGAACGACATTTTTTCAAAACAAAGAGTGAAAAAATGGACAATAAACCCAAAAAACGGACAAAATGCACGTGATTGTCTTTTTTTTACATGCTCCGACGGCCCAATCACGGGCCGTCAGATACCATGTGCCGACTTCTTTCCCCTCTTCCCTCTCTTTCCTCTCTTTCCTCTCTTTCCTCTCTTTCCTCTCTTTCCTCTCCGTTCCCTCTTTCCCCTCCGTTCCTTTGCTCCTCTCGCCTGTAAGCAGGGCCGACGATGTCCTGACTGAAGAATTCCGGCCTATAGGTCAAAATCTTACTCGGTCTGATAGCCAATGAAATTCTGGTAAATAGTGGTAAACTTCCTCCTGCCTTGTTACCAGCCTGTTAGTGTAATCCGCCCCTGTGAGAAGATAGGGAGACGGTAATGGGAAGCCCCTGAGAAGAATTTTCCCGAAGTTTACCAATCCTGTGTCCCCCTCATGCCGCTTGTCAGCGTGTAAGCATCAGCTTGATGTTGATGCCGGCGTTGTCCTGCTTGATGGGGTAGGAGGTCGAGATGAGAGGCGTGGTCCCTTGGTGGTCATAGAAGAACTGGATGTTGATTTTCGAGGAAAGCACGTAGTCGGCGGCTACCTTGATGCCGAGCACCTTGTTGCCTGACGAGGCCTGCGTGACGTTTTCCTCCACTTTGCGCAGCAGTGTCTTCATGTCTTTGTAGCTGATGTCCACCGACAGCTTCAGGTCGTTCTTCACGCGGTTTTGCTTGTCGTTCTTCAGTTTCAGGATTACGTCAAAGTCCTTCACGGTGTATCCTACTCCGATTACCAGCTCGTCGGTCTGCCCTTCCATCAGTTGTACGGACGTCACGTTCAGGGTGAGGTTGCGCTGTTTGCGGTATTCCACCTTGGCGTTCAGCGAGTTCTTCATCGTCATGTTCACGCCGATAAGGGGCGAGAACTGCTCGGTCAGGCTCACGGAGGAGATGTCGTAAGGCGATGAGGGAACGGGGGCGTCGGTGGCTACATCGCGCACGAAGCCTAACTGACGGTTGCCGTCGCCGGCCGGTATCCAGGTGGAGTAGCTGCTGTACGAACCGATGGCGTATTTGCATACGTAGGCGTGTGTCAGGTTCACCGAGCGGAAGTGGTCGCGCATCCAGGGCAGTTTGCCTAAGCCGTCATAGCTGACCGACCAGTTGGGCAGGATGTTGAGTATCCCAAGGAACGGGTTGGTGCTCACTTTCTGCACGTCGCGTCCCGTGTAGGCGGCAAGGAAGGCCGGAACCAGCACGTCGGCCGAGTTCGGGTTGACGGTCCCGTTGGCGCGGTTGTAGGGCTTGCCCGCGTATGCGGTATAGCTCAGGAAGCCGCGGTCCGGATAGGTCAGCTCGTCATACATGCTCTGCACACGGCCGGCCATCTCGGTGCGATACTGCAGGAAGCGGTCAAAGCTCGCCGCCTCGAAGTTGCTCTCTGCATTCCCGATGCGGTCAAAGGCCGTGGCGGCTGCCACGGAGGTGATGTTGAACGAGCCGGTGAAGGTCTCCTGCAACTGGTCGTAGGTATAGATGATAGAGCTTGACTCGGCCGCATAGCGCTTGCCGTTGAGCTGTACCTTGAAGCCGGGGAAGGGCTCTACGGTCAGTTTGATGTCGAAGTCCGATGTCTTGGCCCTGACGGCAGGCTGTACGACCGTCGTGTCGCCCGAGAGCCATCCGCGTTGTTTGGCCTTTTCGAGGAAGTCCGAAGGAATGAAGCCGAAGGCGAAGTCAAAGCCCGGCGCATAGGTCCCGTTCACGCGGCGTTGGCCCATGAAGCCGGCTTGCGGACCAAAGCCCGGCACGTTCAGCGAGTGGGTCTCGCGGTATGTCACCTGCACCTTTCTCAGCAGCATCAGGAATCGTAGCGACAGGTCGCCGGCTATCTGCGCGGGTGTGCGCTTGTTGGGGTCGCGGGTGGTGATGGTCAGTGTCACTTCCTTGCAGTCTTCCCGCGGCGTTACGGCCAACTTGTTCGCATCAAGGCTCTTTGTCTTCACCCTGACGCTGCGACCCTTGCTGTCCGTCGCGCTGATGTCAAGCAGCTCCGAACCCAAGCGGTGGGTCACCTCCACGGTAGAGTCTTTCTGTGCCGTGAGGGTATAGCTGAACGTCTTCGGACGGAAGCGGCTCCGTTGCGGACGCCCGTTGTAGCGCGTGTTGATGTCCTTGAGGTATTTCGACTTGTTGTACAGGTTCTCAAAGTTCATCTGTCCGTCGGCCTGCCACGACTGCAGCGAGCTCACGGTGTTGCCCAGGTCGGCTTGGTTCTGCTGCTGGGTCTGTCGGGCCGTCCTGTTCCAGTTGTAGGTGGCGTTGTACGAGGCGTTGGCGGTGAGCCAGTCAAGCGACTTGAACCGGTTGAAGGGCACGCTCACGCTACCCGTGAACACTTGCTGGTACTGGTAGGGCAGACCCATGGTCTTCAGGCTGCCGAGCACCGTATCGCGCCACGCTTCGTAGTAATCGTGCGTGAAGGCGTAGTCCCGTATGATTTCGGGTGTGTAGGCACCCTCCTCCACAGTGCTGTTCATCGCACTCTGGAAGCTGAATTTGATGTTTTTGGTCAGGTCGTACTTGAAGTCCACGTTCCTGTTCCACATCCAGTCCTTCGAGAAGGTGAGGTCCTGCTTCACGTCCGGGTCTTGGTTGAAGTCGCGCATCTTCATGTGGGTGTATTGCCTCCGCATATCGGTCGAGAAGCCCCAGCTCTGAGGCAGATAGTAGATGTTGAGCTCGCTTATCCACTTCAGCTTCTGAACCTTCTCTATGTTTTTGAAGGGCTCCCACGGCTTGGGGTTGAACGAGTAGCTGTACGTTAGCTGTCCGCGGTCTTCTTTCTGCATATCCCGCTCCATGTCCGGAGTGTGGCGGTTCTGCTGGGCCCGCGAGTAGGAGAGCGATATGTTGGCGGGGTCATAGAACATATCCTTCTTCTTCGACTTGATGTTTACCTTGGCGTTGCTTATTGAGAAGTTGGTACTCTCCTGCACGGTGTTCGACATCAGGTTCACCGAGTCGCGCTCCTCTTTGGTTTGGAACGTCTCAAGGTTGTCGGCTAATCGGATATCGGTGTCTAAGGGGTCGTATTTCGGGGTGGTGGTCTCGTTGGTGTAGGCAAAGTAGAGCGGAATCTGCAGCTTGGCCTGCTCGGGGAAGAGGCGTCCTCCCTCAAGGGCGGCGCTCACCGACAGACGGTAGCGGTTGTCGAGGTTGCGGTCCAGTACGTTGCTCTCTATGCTTCCGTAGCCGGCTGTCTCCAACTGGCCTGCCACGTTTACTTGTCCGATGTCGGAGATTCCGAGGGCCACATTCGCCATGGCGGCCACACCGCCCTCCTCGTTGAACTGCGACATGCGCAGCTCGTTCACCCATATCTCGCCGGCATGGGCCGTGTTGCCCTTGTTGCGCACGCCTATCATGATGTTGTCCACCTCCCCGAGGGTGGGGTTACCCATTACGGTGATGCGGTTGCGGGGCTTGCCGGAGCCGTCGTCGTAAATCACGTAGGGCTGCGTGTTGCTCACGCCGGCCGCTCCCTGCCGCTTGGCTTTGTTGCGGGCGAGTTTTGCATTGGTCAGCACCTCGAAGGGGAAGTCAAACATGTTGTCCGGCCGCCACACCTTCTCTCTGTCTTGCACGTTGCCGCCGTTGTAGGTCCCCGGCTCGGTCAGGGAGAGGGGTATCTCATATTCGTAGTAGTTGTTGCGCATGTCGCTGCCCAACCGGATGAATACGCTCAGGTCGCCGTCCCGAAGCGTGGGGTCTTCCACTTCTAACTGCTCGGCGTGGACAAACATCTGCAGCTTCTTGTATTGCCGCATGTCGTAGCTGGTGTTCTTATACACCGCTCTGGCGTCAGCCGGTGCCAGGTCGTGCACACGCAGCACCATAGCCTGCTCGTTCAGCGGTATGGCCTGGGCCTGACCGGGATCGGTCTGACGGCTGACGCCGGGAGGCAGCACGTAGTTGACGGGGGTCCGCGAGGCGTTCTCCTCGATGTTGACAGCCTGCACGTCCATCGAGCCGGCCGACGTGGGAGGTGTCTGCACGGGGTAGAGGTCTTTGGTGTATTGCCGCCATTCGCCGCGAACCAGATTCAGGGCCGCGATACGCAGGAACGTCTCCTGCGTGAAGCCCGTCAGATACATACGCATGAAGCGTATCGACTTGAAGTTGCGCACACCGCCCACCTTCGTATAGGCGTTGGGGTCTCTCACGGGTATCTTGAACTGATACCAGGCCACGTCCGTCTTGTTGCCGTTGGGCAGGGTGACGCTGCTGATGAGCTTCTGCGCGATATACTGTTTGCCCACCTCTAATTGTCCGGGGCGAAGCGAGATATGGTATTCGTAGTATTTCTCGTATTCCGATAGGGTGTTGTCCGAGTTGATGTCCTCTATGTCTGGCACAAGCGTTGAGGCCGTTCCGTAGTTCTCCTGATTGTCCGACATGTCGGGCGAGTTGCCTTGCGTGCCGTTGTAGTGCTTGTAGCGGTCCAGCACGCTTACCTCCTCGCGGTCGAAGTCTGACCCGCGGTAGTAGTGGTATTGGTCGCCCGAGGGGTTGTTGCGCGGCGAGAAGCGGTCATCGGCCCAGCGGTTCCACACATCGGCCGTCACTTTGCTCTGCAAGGCCTCCACGTAGTCGCGGTAGGGGTGCGTCCCTTGATATTCGAACTGCATCTCCTGCTCCGAGCTCAGACCGTTGAGGCCGACGTCCTGACGCTGTCGTGCACCTGCCTCGTTGGAGAAGGCGGTGACGGTGCTGGTGGTCTTCGGCACGCGTCCCCATACGGTATAGTCCACATTGGCCTCCTCTGCATCGGTCACGGGCAGACCGTGCTCAAAGGCCTTCTTGCCGTCCTTCAGGATGTCTTCGGATACGTCGCCGAGGTTGAAGTAGAGGTCGCCGCCTTGGTAAGAGGGGTCGGGGTTGGTCAGGAAGGGGTCAAGCATCCAGATCTCTATATACTCTATGTTGGCCGTCTCGAAGTCGGTGTTGTCCAGTTTGCGCATCAGGCCGCCCCAGCGGTCTTGCGGCCGCGAGAGGTGTCCGTCCGGCTGTATGTCGGAGGCGTCGAGGTTGTAGGGACCGCGTTCCGAGGGGTAGAAGCTGATGTTCATGACGCTCATGCGGTTCTCCACGGCTCCGCCAAGGTCGGGCTTGTTGGGGAATACCTCCTGCTCGAAGATGGTGCGCGTGCGGTGGTCGGAGAAGCCTTCTACGTCGTTGCGCAGATGCTGCGGGGTGTTCACTTGCGCATGCCCGAACACGTTGGGGTCAACCGCAAACCAGGCTATGTGGGCGCGGTTTTTGCCGTACTGCAGGTTGTTCGATAGCTTCGATTCGGGGAAGGCCGAAGGGGTTGAGGCTAAGAACCAGAAGTTGGGGTAGTGGATGTCTATGTTAGTCTTCGTCGCCTCGAAGTCGTCTATGTAGGCGCGCCCTTCTGCGCCGACCTCGCTCGTATGACCCGGTATCAGGTGGGCAAACTCGCCGTTTACTTGGAACGTACTCGGGGCAGTGGCCGTCATCCAGGGCACGGCATTGATGGCGTTGGTCAGCCACATGAACTCTTTCTTGTAACTGCCGTTCACGCCCCAGATGGTGTTGGATATAGGCTCGCTGCCCGTGTTCACCTTCGTGGTGAGAGGGGCTTCCCTTAGGTGCATGAGCGTACCGCCCAGTACGAAGTCCTTGTTGAATTGATACTCTAAATGCGTCCCGTACAGCCCCTTCCGTGTGAGCGAGAAGGTGGACTGGTTCTCTAATTTTACGTCCACATTCGTCCCCGACTCCAGAATGGACTGGTTGAGGATGGTTACCGTTCCCATCGTATAGTCCACGGTGTAGTCGATGTTCTCCCTGAGCGTTGCGCCGCCTGCTGTCACCACCACCGAGCCGCGCGGGATGTTCATCGCATTGAGCCGTATCTGTCCGCCCGCAGTGCCTTGGTATTTGCCGGTGAGGCGGAATTTGTTCTTCTCGGAAATCTCCTGTGCGATAACGAGGGTGGAGTCATACAACTCCTGGAAGACGTATTTGTCGGCAATCTGGTCGTTGCCTATCATCTTGCGCAGATGGGAGCCGAAGGGCTCAAGTACGGGGAAGATGATGCGCCCGTTGCTGGATATGGCCGTGTAGCTCTCCACGTAGTCGAACCGTCCGTCCGGCGAGGGGTTGTTCTTCTGGTCTAAGCGGTCGAGCTGCATCACGCGCAGTAGCTGCTTGCCTTTTACGTCCCCTTCGGGAAGATACTGCAGGTCTGTGCCTACCGAGTCGTTGCGGTAGGTGATGTATAGCTCGAACTTCTCGGAGGTCATCTGCATCGCCCCGAGAGAATACACGTTCTTCATCATCAAGTCCCACGTGCCGCGGCCCTTGCGGTCGGGGGCATTGGCCGAACCTTTCAGCATCTTCATGAACAGGGCGTTAGGAGCCTTCAGCGTCTCGCCGGCATCTGTTGAGAACTCGCCTACCTGATACACCTGCCCGCCGAAGGTGTATTCGTAGGCCACGCAGAGCACCTCGTCCTGGTTCAAGGCCGAGCGGAGCGAGATATAACCCAATGCGGCGTTCAGGGTGTATTCCGACGTGGAGAGCAGGCGGGCTGACTCTATCTTCTCGTAGTCTTCGCCGCCTTCCACTCCGTAGGCTGCCAGCGTGGAGAGCACGGCGTTCGACTGCTGGATGTCGCGCACGCCGGCAATGTTCTTCACCTCGTTGTAGAGCGAGTTGGCATTGTTGTAAGGTGCTTCCACGGCCCCCATAGGCGTCCAGTGGTCGCGGTTGATGTGCTCCGTGCTGTGCTCGCCTAAGTCGGCAAAAGCCACGATGTTGCGGGCGTCTTCATAGCGTCCGCGCTTGTTGGTCACCCACACCTCTATTCGGTTGATGGTCACACCCGAGGCAATGTACGGGAGCTGCGCCATCGACTCTTCGTAGCGGTCGCGGAACCAGTGGCTTAGGAAGAAGTGGCGGTTCTCGTCGTAGTTGTCGATGCTCACGTCAAAGGCGGTTGTCTGGCTGCCGCCCTGCGAGTTCACCGATTGGCTCTGTGAGTTCTGCTGCGAGATGAGAGCCTGAACCGACAGCTTGCCGAACTTCAGGTCGGTCTTTATGCCGAACAGCGCCTGCGAACCGCGGATCAGTGAGGAGTTTAGGTTGAGCGATACGTTGCCGGCCTCGATGGACTGGATGATGTCGTCCTCCTTGCCTTTGTAGTTGAGTTTGATGTTCTGGCGGTCGAAGTCGAAGGACGCCTCCGTATTGTAGTTCATGTTGAAGTTCAGTTTGTCGCCTACCTTTCCGTTGACGTTCAGCTGAATCTTCTCTTTGAAGTCAAACTGGTTGTTGTTCCTTCCGCGCTCCGTGAGGGCGGGGTTGTTGATGTATTGGTGCGAGAATCCGAACAGAAGCTCGGCAGAACCCTGCATCTTCAGTTGTACGCCGCCCGGGCCGAACACCTTGTCGGCTGGCCCGATGTTGAACTTCATGTCGGTGATGTCAAACTTCCGCTCGTTGTTGTGCTCCACCTCGCCTATCTTTTCCTGCCAGTAGCGCTGCATGGCCTGTTTCTCTGACCAGCCCTGATACTCTTGCTCGTTCATCAGGTACGGGGTGGCGATGTCCACATCGCCTATCTTGGTGTGGATGATGTAGTAGCCCGTCGATGGCTGGTATTCCACCTCCGTCTGCATATTCTCGGGGTCGCGAAGGTCGAGCGACGACGGCGGCCGCATGAGCTGCTCATAGTCGTCCGTCCCTGCCTTCTTGACCTGCAGGGGGGCCATCTGCACGCTGTCTGCTGCCGACGACAAAACAGCCGCATCCTGCTCGGATGTGTCCGTCAGTTCTTGTGCCGCCGTAAGGCAGGGCAACAAGGCAAACAAGAGGAAAGGCAGTAATCGCTTCATCCTATAGGGTCATACACAGCGGAGAAGTGTTTCGATAGGCAAAGAGATTTAGGGTGATTATGGTTGAATGGTTGAATGGTTGAATTGTTTGTTACAGCATCTTGAGGGCTTGGCGTATAACGGCTTCTACGGCTTGGTCGGGGTCGGACTTCAATATCTTGTCCACTACCTTGGTGCTCGCGGCGGCGGGGAAGCCCAGCATGGTCAGGGCACTGACGGCTTCCTGTCGTATCTCGCTGTCGAAGAGCACCGTCTGCTCCACGGCTTCGATAGCCTCACCCGTGCCGAGGTCAATCTTGAGCACTTTGTCCTTCAGGTCCACCACAATACGTTGTGCCGTCTTGCCGCCGATGCCTTTGATGCGGTTCAGAGCGGCCACGTTGCCCGTAGCCAGTATCTGGCGCATCTCGCCGGCAGAGTAGCCCGACATAATCATGCGGGCCGTGTTCGGACCCACTCCGCTGACGCTGTTGAGCAGCAGAAACAGCTCCCGCTCCCCTTTGTTCATGAAGCCGAACAGCAGATGGGCGTCTTCGCGAATCACTTCCGTCACGAACAACTTCGTCTCCTTGCGGTCACTCAGAGCCGTAAACGTGGAGAGGGTGATGTTGACCTCATAGCCGATACCTCCCGTCTCAAGCACGGCATACAACGGCGTGAGTTCGGCAATCTGTCCTTTTATATAATCTATCATTTTGTGCTTTGTTCGGTTAGGTGTTTAGTGCTTCTCCCTTTTGGCGTTTTGCGCTTCGCCTGTAAGACATTTTGCGCTCCGCCTGTAAAGACATTTTGCACTTTACCCGATTAAGCGACAAAAGTACTGCAAATTTCGCACATACACAAACTTTTTTTCGATGTAGCACACCAACGTCTCAAAATACGACAGACTTATGCTATCCTCCGCATGTCTCTTCCTCCCTCTGGGGGGATAGAGGGAGGGTATTGGGTTATCGGGGTTATCGGTGGTTATCGGGTTATCCAAGATCCCCAAAAAGGAGCGGGTCTCCGTTTGGAAACCCGCTCCTTTCTCGGTTCAGCCCACAGGGGGCTTCTGTTTAGTGTCGCTTACTGTACGTTCACCTTGCGTACATCGCCGCTCGTGCGGACGATGTAGATGCCTGCGGCAGGAACGGTGAAGCGTGCTTCTCCGGTCTGCACTGCGCTGCCGCACAGACGGCCCGTGAGGTCGAAGAGGCGGATATCGTCAGCACGGTTGAGCGAGACAATCACCTCTCCGTCTTGTACGCGTACCTGCATCAGCACTTCGTCAGCATCGTCTATACCGCTGGCTTTCTTCTTGAACGTAGCTGTCAGCGTCAGGTCTTCCTTGCCAATGGTGATGGTGCGGCTTGCGTTCGTGTTGCCGTCCGACCACTTGTCAAACTCATAGTCGTCGTTCGGCGTAGCCACGATGGTGACGGTCTGTCCGGCAGAGTATTTGCCGTTCACTTCGGTGTTCACCGTACCGCCGGTACCGGCCGTTATGGTCAGCTGATACTGTACAGCCTTGAAGCTGGCGGTCAAGTTCAGGTCAGCTGTACCAATGGTGATGGTGCGCTTCGCATCCTTGTTGCCGTCCGACCATTGGTCAAACTCGTAGCCCTCATTGGCGGTGGCTATGATTTCTATCTCATCGCCTTCGTAGTAGGTGCCGTTCAACTGGCTGTTTACGCTGCCGCCAACGCCGGCCGCGATGGTAAGCGTATGCTGCGGAGTGCTGCCTGCAAGCTCGAAGGTTGCTGTCAGCGTGAGGTCGGCCGTCAGGTTGATGACGCGCGAGAGCAGTTTGCTGCCGTCGCTCCAGCCGGTGAAGCGGTAGCCTGCATCGGGTGTGGCGATGATATTGATGTCCTCGTCTGCACGGTGCATGCCGTTCACCTCTGTGTTGACGCTGCCGCCTGCGTTGGCCGTCAAGGTGAGCTGATATACTTTCACGAACTCGGCCTTCAGCGTGATGTCACCCGTGATGCTTACGTTGCGGTTCGGCTCGGTGTTGCCGTCCGACCACTGCTTGAAGAGGTAACCGCTGTTGGGCACTGCCTTGATGTTCACGTTGTCGCCTTCGGTATATTTGCCGTTCACTTCCGTGTTCACTGTGCCGCCCTCGCCGGCCGAAATGGTCAGCGTATATTGCTTGATGGACTTGTAGGTAGCATGCAGTGTGATGTTTTTGGTCATCACAATCTCACGCCATGCGTCCGTAACGCCGTCCGACCAGCTGACAAATTCATGCTCTCCGTCGGCAGAACCGGTGCTGATGTAAATCTTGTACCCCTCCGGATAGTTTCCGCTCGGGTCGGGATAAAGCGCTCCGCCTTCGTCCACGGTCACGGTCAGTTTGTAGGTCTTCTCCGATGTGATGGTTGCGTAGGTTCCTTGGTATTCGCCAACTGTGTTGTAGCGTCCTTTGCTGAACTCGGTCAGTGCCGTTACATAACATTCATACACGCCTTCTCTCTGGTTGTTCAGCGTAAAGGTGTTGCCCTTAACAATCTCGTCAGCCACTACCTCACCGGTGTAATTGTCTTCTTGGTAGTAGATGTACACTTGCGAATACTCGGCCGGTGTCTCCCAAGTCAGGCTGATGTTGTTGCCGCTCACGGTCGCTTTCAGGTTCTTGACAGAGATGTCTATGCCTTCCTTCACGGTGAGTGTATCTCCTGTTACTCTTGTCGTGAGCGATTTGTACTGTTTGTCAAGTGCTCTCACTGACCATGAGTATTTGCCCGACTGCGGGAAGGTGAACGTGGCCGTTGTCGTGCTGATGGTGTCGTGCTTGTAGTAGTAGTTGCTGCCCGACCATACCTCATATATCTCAAGGTCATAGTACAAGTCGGCGGTGTTCGATTTCCAGGTGAAGTTGAAGGTCACTTCGTCATCCGATGCCGACTTCAGCTCGGTCAGCTTCACCGTGCTCTGGATGTAAGTAACCGTAGGTCCGGCCACTACTTGTGAGAGTCGGCTCCAATATTCGTTGTCGTATGCATAAACGTACCACTTGATGGTCTTGCCGGCCCATTCGTCGTCTAAGCTGGTGCTGAATTTAGTGTCGTAAGCATACCAGCCAGAGATATAGTTGTCCTTCTCATCACGGCAATATACTATATAGGTGTCACTCTTGTCCTTCGCGCTCCAGCTGAAGTCGATGCCGCCGGCGTATGCCGTGGCCTTCAGGTCGGTAGGCGTGTAGTTGTGCGAGGTGGCGTTGCAGGCTGCCGGACGAATCGACGAACCGTAGTTGAGCTGCAGGCAGGTGTCGCCGCTCACGCGTACTTGGCCGTAGTCGTTCGTTGTACCGATGTTCAGCTGTGCGCTCGGATTGCTTGTTGTGAAGGTGTAGCTGTACCAGTGGTTGCCCTCCTCGGTCGGTTTGCCCCACTTTATCGTGTAGCTCGTCTCGTTATAGATGCCTATCGCAATATCCTTGCTTTCTATGCCGCAGTCCTCGTTCAGGAGCAGGCGCACCTTGATGTCGCGCTTGTTTTCTGCTACGGTGAATTCGCTTGCGGTATGACCTATCAGCTCATAAGACTCGTTATATACCTGCACATTCCAGGTGTATTTGCCGGCAAGGTTGATGCCTTGGTTTGCCTTCACTTGCAGTTTCTCGCCTGCAAGCAACGTGCGGCTGAAAGCATAATTGCCGTTCGGGTCATATACGCGTATCTCATATCTGGCTACACCATCTACGGCATTCCAGCTCAGCGTCCACGTGCCGTCACCGTTGTCGGTGGCTTTCAGGCCGGTGGGGTTGTACTGGCTGGGCTGGATGCTGAAGCTTGTCCCCTTCACCTCTTTGCTGGCCTGATTGTAGTTTTCGTCAAGGGCATATACCGACCATTCTTTCACGCTCACCGCCTCTGTGTTCATCGTATATACGGTCAGTGTGTTGCCTTCTACGTTATGGTTGGCAATGTTATTGCCCTTCTCGTCGTATGCGATTACGTGATAGGCCTTGGCCGCATCTTTCGATGCCCATGTGAAGGTCACCATGCCCTTGCCGCCGGTTGCCTTTAGGCCGGTAGGTGTATAGTCATGGTTCTTTGCTTCACACGATACGCTGCTGATATTGTGATAGCTGCCATCGTTTGCATAGCCTACAGCCATGCAGCAGTCGCTCGTGAGACCCTCGGCATTCCATGTCTGTTTGGCACCGCTCCAGCCTTCGTTCTCCACATCCTTGTTCACGGCAAGGATGTTGTAGCTGAAGTCAGTACCCAAACTCAGGGTCGTGCTGTACCAGTTGCCGCCGTCGGCCTTCATCTTCTCGGCCTTGCCGGGCTGTGAGTTGCTCCACCACCATATCCACATGCCTTTCTCTGTCGGCATGTTGCTGTCGTCCGTTACAAGCACGCGTATCGTCACGTCACCCAGTGCTGTCAAGGTGACTGTGAAGTTGGTTGTGGCCTCACCCAGCAGCGAACCGTTTTCGTTGTAAGCACGCACGCTCACATAGTAGTCGCCTTCATTCTTCAGTTTGTCGGTGCGTACCGACGGGCTCAGGCTCGAGCCGTCGTATTCCCAACTCATATAGCCGTAGTCCGGACCGCTGTACTCTACTTCGTAACGCTGTACGCCTTCTTTGTATTTCCAGAAGATGGAGTAGGTGTTGTCCTTGTTGTCCACCACCTTCAGGTCTTCCGGTATGAACGGCGTGGGCTGCATGGTGAACGTGCCGCTGGCCGCCACTGTCATGCCTGCCTGGGTAGAATAGTCGCTATACGGAGTAACGGTCCATGTGTACTCGGTGGTCACAGCGTTGGTGAATATAATCTCCCGTTTGGCGGGACCGGTCAGGTTATATGCCCTGTAGCTGTACGCGGCGTAACTCTTGTCTTTCTCGTAGATATCAATGCTGTAGTAGTACGCATAGTCTTCTGCCTCCCATTCAAATACGGCCTTGCCTTCTCCCGGAGTCACTTTCAGGTTCTTAGGCACATAGTTGTGGTCGGTGCGGCTGCAGATGCTGTTGCCGTAAGTCCAACCGTGTACGCTGCCGTCTTCAGCCCATTTTACTTCTAAACAGATGTTTTGGGCGTTCTCGTTGTTCAGGTCAGAGGTCTGGACAGCTCCTGTCCAGTCTTCCGTCTTGGTGATTTCGCGGTTGACAACCAGCAGGTTGTAGCACGGGTCTGTTACATTAAACGTGGCTTCATACCAGCGCCCGCCCTTGTCGGTCGCTTTCACGCAACTGCCCGACGGGTTGCTCTCGCTCCACCACCAGATGCTGATGCCTTCGCTTACCGGCATGTTGCAGTCGGTCGGTACCAATACGTTCACCGTCACTTCGCCTATCGGCTTCAGCGCTGCCGTGAAGTTGCCGCTCTCCTCACCGCGGAGCGTGTAGTTTTTGTCGTAAGAATATATTGTCCATGTGTAGTCGCCGTTGTACAGCAACGGGAAGGTGGCCTCGCTTATCTGCACGCTGATGTTTCGGCTGCCGCTCTTCGGGTCGTACAGCTCTACCTGCCATCTGCAGTCGTCCACTTCGCCGAGGGTCGCCCAGGTCAGCGTCACCGTGTTGTCGTCGTTCACTACGGCCTGCAGGTTCGTGGGAACATACGGACTGGGCTGAACAGTGGCATCCGGACCGTTCAGCTCGGCTGATACATAGTCCCAGTTCTGGTTGTAGGCCCGTATGCTCCAACTTACGTTCTCGGCCGTCTTGTTGTTCATCTTGTAGGTATAGGCTAACTTATTATCGTTGTTTCCCGGATAATAGTAGTAGTTGTTGCCGTTGATGTTGAGCAGATACGTATAGGCGGTGTCCTTGGCGGCCCACGTCAGCGTCACTTCGCCGGCTCCGCCTTCTGCTTTCAGGTCGGTGGGGATGTAGTTCTTCCCTCGGTCGTCGCAGTCGGACTTCTTGTAGATGTCCCATTTCTCTTCACCGTTGTTATACATCGTCCAGCAGCCCGGCTGATATACGTTGCTTACGTCGTATGTCTGCTTCGCGCCGCTCCAGTCGCCGCCGCTCACGTCTTTGTTCACGGCCAGGAAGCTGAATGTAGCCGCTTCCGTTATGTCCACGTCTGCTGTCCACCAGTTGCCGCCTAAGTCGGTCATCTTCACGGTGCTGTTCCCCTTGTCGGTCCAGTAGTACAGCCACAGGCCGTTGTTGGTCTCCGTGTCCATCGGGTTGTTGTTGCTCCAACTGTTGAAGATGCTCACGTTCACCTTGCCAAGCGGCTGCAGGTCGGCCGTGAAGGTGCCCTGATCTTGGGCAACGGTTTGATAGGTGCCTTTTACGTAACCATAGGCATATACATACACCGTATAATCACCACTTTCAGGCAGGTAAGGACTGATGATGGAAGGCTTGCTGCCGTTGGCCGGCACATTATCCATATAGTAGGTGTTGTAGGTGCTGTTGTTCCGGAAGCTTACATTGTATTCTTCTGCATATTTCTCGGCGGTGAAATCAACCGTATAAGTATTGTCCTTGTTGGATGTCACCTTGAGGTCCTTCATAGCATACGGACTCGGTTTCACTGTGAAGGGGTCGCCATACACGTAGGCAGACGAGGTGTAGTAGTTCTTGTAGGCATATACCCACCATTTGCTGATGGTCTCGTCGGTATTGTTGCCGAGCGAGATAACGGCGGATGTGCTATATACGGTCTGGCTGTAGTATTTCCCTTTGCTGTCTATCCATATCACTTCCCATTGTTTGGGATCATCCTCCGTTGTCTCCCAGCTCAAAGAGGCTATACCACCTTCCGACACGTCAGCCTTCGGGTTCTTCGGCGTGTAGTTGTTGCCATATACCTCTGCCGTAGTGTACGCCCGCGTCCACTGGTCACTTTCGTCTAAGTTCAGAATGTAGTAGCTCGTCTGCGTGTTCCATTTGTCAAACTGCCACTCGCTGGTCTGTATCGTGGCCGTGGCAGGGTCAGTGCTGTTGATAAGGTAGGCCTTGATGTTGTCCTTGGTGTAGCTGGTCTGGAAGTGATACCAGTTCTTGCTGTCTGCTGTCAGCGTAACCACGTTCTCTTCAAAGCCCTCATATTTCCATACCATTGCAACGCCTTTCCCGGTCAGGAACTTGCTGTCAGACGGAATCTGTATGTACATGTCCGCCGTGTTGGCTTCCGTCACATTCGTGTTGAAGCTGATTTGTGTGCTTGCAATGTAGGTGTCTGATTCGTCGTAGGTATTTACGTAGAAGTAATAGCTCTGGTTGGCAGCAAGGGTGGTGGTGTATTCGTTGCCGGTTATTTCCTTGTTGTCAATGTCATAACTGCTTGTAGAACTGTTATAGAGGGATATAAAATTCTTCGGAACAGTCTTTTTGGTGTCCCACTTGAAGGTGTAGCTGTTGCTGCCGTTGTCCTTGACGCGCAGGTTCGATGGTGCGTAGGGGTTGGCGGGCAAGGTGAATCCCGGGCCTTTGGCATCCTTGAAGGTGATGTAGCTGTACGAACTTGATGTAGCCAACGATACGGTCCAGTAGGCAATCTCCAAGTCGGTAGCGTTCTTGAAGTCATGGGTCAGGCTGAACGGAGCCTTCTGATTGTACTGGTAATTGGTTCCTGCCACATAGTTGCCTTTTGAATCATAGAACGACAGGTAGTAATTCAGTTCTTCGGTTTCGGGAGCAGTGGTGTTCCATGTGAACGTTGCCTTGCCGTCTGCTACGCCCGTCACCTGCATGTCCTTCGGCGTGCGGTTGTGGTTGGTGGTTGCGCTCGTCGCGGAACTCAGGTACCAGTCTTCTTTGTAGTTGTTGTCGAGGGTACTATTGTATGGAATTTCCCAATACGCCTCTTCTGCATACTGCCAGCTGCCGGGGCTGTAGGTTTTCTGCACCCCCTCGGCATTGAGGTCGTTCTTGTTGGCAATCTGGAAGCTGTAGGCATATTCGTTTACGTCAAACGAAGCCTGCCACCAGCCGTTCCCCTTGCCGGTCATCTGTGTGTAGGTTGTTGCGCCCTGTTCGCCTCCGGAAGAGAGACTGTGCCAGGCTACCCACACGCCGTTCTGCGTGTCGAAGTTGCAGTCATCTGCAATCAGCACGTTCATCGACACTGTGTTTACGGTGCCGAAGACATTGACAGCCGCGCCTGTTGCTAACAGCAGCGTCAGTGCCATTACTTGAAAACATCGTTTCATAAGTGTTGAGTTTTTAGTGGTGATTAATATATTGATTGTTTGAATTATATCCTATATCTCCCCTCCCGCTCCTGTCTCTCCTGTCCGTCCTGTCTCTCCGGTCTCTCCGGTCTCTCCGGAATATCCGGTCTCTCTGGAATATCCGGTCTCTCCGGTCCTACTCCTTCTAATATGCGGGCAAAGTTAGTGCTTTTTTTTCATACAGCCAAAATAAATAAATAATCGTTTGATTTTTGTATGCTTCTCTTTCTTCTCCTCTCCATCTCTCCATCTCCCCATCTTCCCCCTGTTTGCCCATTCAAATTATTTAACGTATCTTTGCACGCTAATTATTCATTCAGACAATGAAGCTCACTATCCAATCTCTTTGGCGGCAGCTGTGGCCGCATCTGGCCGTACTGGCCGTGTTCCTCCTCATTAGTGTGATTTACTTCGCTCCCGGCGTGTTTCAAGGCAAGTCGCTCCAGCAGGGCGACGTGGTGAGTTATATGGGCTGGGGACAGGATGCGCGTCAGTATCACGAGCAGACCGGCGATTACGCATGGTGGTCCAACCGTATGTTCGGCGGTATGCCCCACAACTATACTTTCAGCCCCGCGTCCAACAACCTCTTCCGATATGTGGCTGAGGTGGCGAAGGCCGGTTTGAGCGGTGCTCATGCCGGACTGCTCTGGCTCTATCTGATAGGCTTCTATGTCTTTATGCTCTCCATGGGCTGCGGCCCGTGGCTGAGTGGAGCCGGAGCCATTGCTTTCGCGCTGGCTTCCTACAACATCGTTATCATCGATGCCGGCCATTTGGCCAAGTGCATGACCATCGCCACCCTGCCTGCCGTGCTCGCCGGTGTGATGCAAGCTTACCGCGGCAAGTATGTGGCCGGTTCGCTCATCGTCTTCTTTGCCCTTGGACTGAATATCTATTGGAACCACCAGCAGATCAGCTATTACCTCATCCTCATGCTGGCCCTGCTGGCCGTGACCTACTTCGTCTTTGCCTTGCGTGAACGCAAGGTCGGGCGCTTCTTTGCCGTCTCTTTATTGCTTGTGTGTGTGGCGGTGCTGGCCGTGCTGCCGGCAGCCGACAAACTCATTCCTACGATGGACTATTCCCGTGAGTCCATGCGTGGCGGAGCCGTCTTGCACAGCGACGAAGCTGAAGACACTACAGGCAAAGCCGGACTGGAGCGCGACTATGCCTTCCAGTGGAGCTACGGCAAGGCCGAGACCATGACGCTCCTCATCCCCGGCTATTACGGCAACAGCTCGCATGCGCCGCTCGGCGAGAACTCTGAGACCTACAACACCGTCAAGCGCTATGCCGGCGCCCAGCAGGCACGCCGCTTTATCCAGACCGTTCCTGCTTATTGGGGGACACAACCCTTCACCTCGGGCCCTGTCTATGCGGGTGCTATCGTCTGCATGCTCTTCCTGCTCGGTTTGTTCTTGGTTCGCGGACCGGAGCGCTGGTGGCTCTGTGCAGCCGCTGTCTTGGGTGTCCTCATGAGCTGGGGACGCAATCTCCCCGGGCTCAACAACTTCCTCTTCGACTATCTGCCGCTCTACAACAAGTTCCGTACACCCTCTATGGCACTCGTCATGACCACCACTGCCATGGCAATGCTCGGTCTGCTCGGTCTGCGGGAAGCATTTGACCGCAACCGCGATACCAAAGCCGTGAACCGCGCCCTCGCTGTGGCTGCCGGCATCACAGGCCTGCTCTGTCTGCTCTTCGCCCTCTTCCCGGGGCTGGCGGGCGACTTCCGCGGTGCCTCCGATGCCCAGTTGCCCGATTGGCTCCGTGATGCGCTGGTGGCCGACCGCCGCTCGCTGCTTGTTGCCGATGCCTGGCGCTCGTTGGGCTTCATTGCCGCCGCTGCCGCCCTCATCTGGTGCTACCGGCGTTTCAGCGGATTCCGCCCGCTCTGGGCAGTGGCAATCATGGCCCTGCTCTTTGTGGCTGACCTCTGGCCTGTGGACAAGCGCTTCCTCAACGACAGCCATTTCGTCAAGGCCAAAGCCGTTGACCAGATTGTTCCCACCGAGGCCGATAAGCAGATTCTGAGCGATACCGACCCTGGCTACCGCGTCCTCAATCTCACCACCTCCACCTTCAACGAGTCCCATACCAGCTATTTCCACCAGACCCTCGGCGGCTATTCGCCCGCCAAGTTGCGCCGCTATCAGGATGTCATCGACCTCTATCTGAGCCGTCAGCTCAATATGAACGTGCTTGATATGCTCAACACCCGCTATGTCATCGTTCCCGACCGGCAAGGGGGCCGGCGCGTGCAACGCAACGCCGGAGCCATGGGCAATGCGTGGTTTGTCGAGCGGGTGGAGTGGGTCAATTCGCCTGACGAAGAAATCGCTGCCATCGGCGACGGCGACCTCCGCCATATCGCCTATGTGGACACCGTTTGGCGCACCCGCCTGCCTGAAGCACCCGTCATGACTGCCGCTGCCGCTGCTACGGTGCGCCTTACCGACTGCGCCAATCCGGGCGACCTGTTCTATGAGACCGATGCTCCTGAAGACGGACTGATAGTCTTCTCCGAGATATACTACAAAACGTGGCAGGCCTTCGTGGACGGGCAGGAGATGCCTCTCGTCCGTGCCGACTATCTGCTGCGCGCCCTTAAGGTGCCCGCCGGTCGCCATACGGTTGAACTGCGCTGCACCGACAACCTCTTCATCCGCATGCACCGCCTCTCTCTCATCGTCAGCATACTGCTCTGTGCCATCCTGCTCACCCTTTGCGGATGGAGCATTGGGCGGAAAGTAAAAAGCCGAAAGTAAAGAAGTAAAAAGTCGAAAGTTGAAAGTTGAAAGTCGAAAGTTGAAAGTCAAAAGTCATACGTAAAAGCCCCCGCCTCCCCCTTTTAATTTTTTATTCCCCATGCCCTCTCCTCTCTATCCCAAAGAAATAGCTTGGTACTACCATTTCGGCGATATGTTCTTTTCGCTGGTGCGGGTGCTCGTCAAGTCCCGCTGGCGCAAGCCGCAGCCTGTCTCGCGCTTGCACGACGACTGCCTCATTCTCGGCACCGGTCCCTCGCTGCCTGCCCAACTTGAGCATAATGCCGACCGGCTGGCTTCCTGCGATATGCTGGCTGTCAACCATTTCGCCCAGTCCGACCTCTTCGCCCGCCTGCAGCCGCGTATGTATCTCGTATGCGACCCCGCCTTCATGGTGCCGGAGCGTCATCCGCAGGCCGAAGCCACCGTACGGCGCACCTACGATGCCTTGCAGCACACCGTCAGTTGGCCGATGTCGCTCTTTGTCCCCTATGCTATGCAGGGCGCACCCTTGCTTGATACCCTTCTCAATGCCAACCCCAATGTGCAGGCCGTCTGGTTCAATCCCACGCGCGTGGACGGCTGGCAGCGGCTGGCCCACCGCTTCTACGACCGCCAGCTTGGCATGCCGCGCCCGCAGAACGTGCTGCTGGCTTCACTTATGATGGCGCTCCACGCCGGCTATCGGCGCATCTGGCTCGCAGGGGCCGACAACGATTGGCTGGCCCACCTCTGGGTTGATGCCGACAACCGCCTCCGGCAGGACGACTTCCATTTCTACAAAGAAGGCAAAGAAGTGCAGGCACGCTATTGCGCCGACGGACTGGTGGAGTGGCTCACCTTCCTCTACTACGTCTTCGACGGCTATCGCAAGATTGCCCTCTATGCGCGACGTCGCGGCACGGACATACGCAATCTCTGCCTGACTTCCTATATTGATGCTTTCCCGAAACAAACCGACATAACACCATGCGACTCACCCTGCGCGAACTCTTAGTCAATCTGCTGGCCCGCCTCCGTACCGGCCGCCCTTCTATCACCACCGGCCGCCATGTGCGTATCTATCTGCCTCGCCATGTGCGCGACACCCGTGTGGGCGACTACACCTATATCGCCAAGAACGCCGACATACGGATGGCCGATATAGGCCGTTTCTGCTCTATCGGCCCCAACGTACTGATGGGCTACGGCATCCATCCCATCGACGGCATGAGTACGGCTCCGATGTTCTATTCCCCTCTTCGCCAGAACGGCACCACCCTTGTCCGGACTGCCCTCGTTGAAGAGAAACAACGCATCCGCATCGGCAACGATGTCTTTATCGGCTCCAACGTCACCGTGCTGGACGGTGTCACCATCGGCGACGGAGCCGTAATAGGCGCAGGAGCCGTGGTCTCGAAAGACATCCCTCCCTTCGCCGTTGCCGTAGGATGTCCTATCCGCATCCTGCGCTACCGCTTCACCGACGACCAGCGCAATCGGCTCCTCCGCCATCCGTGGTGGAACCTGCCCGACGAACGTCTGCATGAAGTGGCTGACCATTTCCGCGACCCCGAAGGGTTGCTAAAACTGCTGGAGGAAGCTGAGGCATGAAGATCTCCGTCATCACCGTCACCTGGAACGCCGCCCGTTGGGTTGAACCGACGCTCCGCAGCGTTCTCTGTCAGACATGCACCGACTACGAACATCTCATCGTGGACGGCGCCTCTTCTGACGCTACAATGTCCATCGTCCGCCGCTATGCCTCCCTCAATCCACGACTGCGATGGGTCAGCGAACCCGACCATGGTCTCTACGATGCCATGAACAAGGCCCTCCGTCTTGCCAAGGGCGATTTTGTCTGGTTCATCAATGCCGGCGATGCCCTCTACGATGCCGCGACACTCGGCCGCGTGGCCGATGCCATCGATGATACGGTTGACATCGTATATGGCCGCACCTGTGTGGTCAATCAGGAAGGTGTCCCTATCGGGGAACACCACAAGCCTACGCCGGCCCTGCTCACGCGCCGCAGTCTGCTCAACGGACTCGTTGTCAGCCATCAGTCCATCATCGTACGCCGCACCATCGCAGCTCCTTACAATACCGCCTACCGCATCTCGGCCGACTACGACTGGGTTCTGCGCGCCGTGTCCGCCTCGCGGCGCAACGTCTTTATTGATGCTCCCCTCTCGCGCTTCATGACCTCCGGCCTTTCTGCCAAACACAGAAAACGCTCCTGGGCGGAGCGTTTCACCATCATGCGGCACCACTATGGCCTGCCGCTTACCTTGTGGGCGCATCTGCTCATCGCATTACGCTACCCCTTCTCCAAAAAATACTGACCTCCCCGTTAATTTTCCTCGCCGCAAGGCCCTGCCCGCCTGTGGGAGAATTGAATGGGGGAGTCCGTGCCGTTGTCGCGTCCTGCCCGCCGCATGGTCCTCGCCCGCCGCATGGCTCTTTTAATTTCATATCATCTCCCGCAACGCTGCCAACTCTTCGCGCAACTGCATCAGGCTCTTCCTGACCTGCATCGTACGGTCGATGTTGTTCTCCCCTTGGCGCAAACGCAGACGCACCGCCTCGATGGGCAGATGCTGCTCCTCGCGCAGATATTGTATGCGGCGCAGCAGCGCCACGTCTTCGGCCGAGTAGAAGCGTCGCGGCGAACCGTTGTAGTGCTTGGGCTGTATCTCTTCAAACTCCTGTTCCCAGTAGCGTAGTTTGCTCAAGGCTACGCCGAGCATGTCGGCTGTCTCACGAATAGAATAATATACTTTTTCCATAATACCCTTCCCGTTCATCTGTACATCTTCAGTTTCTGCCCGATGCGTATGTTGTCGTTCTTCATGTTGTTCCATTTCTTTATCTTGGTTACGGTGGTGCGTTGCCGCTTGGCGATGGTGCCTAATACGTCGCCTTTCTTCACGGTGTACCAGTACATGCCGCTGGCAGGATAACCGTCGGCAGCCGTCTTCTGCGCAAGGTCTATCTTCTCGCGCCGGTTGTTGATGAGACTGTCGGATTTGTATCTCAAGATGCTGTCCTGCAGTTCAATAAAAGCCCCTGTCTGTTCTATGGGAAGGCAGAGCGCGTATGGCTTTCCTCCCGGCAGTATGTCCCAGCGGTATTGAGGATTCAGGCGGCGCAGTTCCGTTAGCGGTATGCCCGTCACTTCGCTCACTTGCAGCAGGTGCATCCGCTGCTCCGTTACGATGGTGTCGGTGGCTAACACCCTGTCGGGCAGGGCAGCGCAGATGTTGTGCTCGTCAGCGTATGTCAGGGCGTAGTTCGCGGCGATGAAGATGGGCAGATACGAGCGTGTCTCGCGGGGCAGGTAAGGGTAGATGCCCCAGAAGTCGCGTTTGCCGCCTGCACGGCGGATGGCTTTGTTCACGTTCCCCGGACCGCAGTTGTAGGCGGCTATGACGAGGTTCCAGTCATGATATACTGCGTACAGTTCTTTCAGAAAGCGGCAGGCCGCATCTGTGGCTTTGATGGGGTCTAACCGCTCGTCCACAAGGCTGTTCACCTCCAGTCCGCACAACTTTCCCGTGGCGGGCATGAACTGCCACAGCCCGGCCGCTCCTACGCGTGAGTAGGCGGTCGGGTTCAGTCCCGACTCAATCACAGGCAGGTGCTTCAGCTCTTCCGGCAGACTATAGCGGTGCAGCGCATCGGTGAAGAGGGGAAAATAGTAGCCGGACAGCATGCGAAGACGGCTCAAGCGTGCCGGATTACGCCGGACATACAGGTCGATGAAGCGCCGCACGGCTGTGTTGTAGGGCATCTCTATCACGCACGGCATCAGTTGCAGACGGCTTATATACACCGAGTCCGGCAGCGAGGCCGTGTCAGGCTGACCCGTGCAGCCCGTGGTGTCAAGCCAGCGTAGCGTGTGGGCTAACAGCAGACTGTCCAAGTCGGAGGGGGTAAAGCTCACCGGCAGCGTGTCCTGCGGCAGCGTCAGTAGAGAGTCCAACGTCTCTTCGGCTGCTAAACTGTCAGTGCTGAAGAGGGTTTGTGCGCTGCCTGCGAAGGGGAGCATCAGAAGGGTCAGAAACAGTATAGGTCGCTTCATGTCAGAATCGTACGGCTATTTTCAGTTCGGCCTGCTGCGTACCAAGCGGGTCACGTGGCACGTCAGGCATGAGGTTGAGGCTCAGGTCGGGTGAGATGTCAAAGTCAAACAACTGGGCGTCCACGTAGGCGTCTATCAGCGACAAGGCATACACTATCACGGTCGCCACGATGGAGATGTCGCGGTAGCGGCGGTAGTTGTTCTGTGCTGTCTGTAGGGTCGTCGTGTAGCGGCTCCGCCCGCCCATGCGATCAACGGTATAACCGGTGGGCAGGATGGCTACATAACTCTTGGAAGCGTCTTCAGGGTCGTAGTTCGGGTCCACCAAGATGTCGCGATACGCCGTCTTGTAGTCGGTGTACTGCCGGTTGGTCCACGTGATGGCGTAGGCGCAACCCATGAACGCGCCATATACGATAGGAAGCTTCCAGTAGCTGCGGTTGTGAATCTGCCCGTAGCCCGGAATGATGGCACCCATCCATACCGCTCGGTAGGGGTCCGGACGCCAGGCCTCTTTAGGCAGCACCTGTATCGCGTCCGGATTGCCTTCCGTGATGACCAGACTGTCGTGGCGGGACGTGAATAGAGTGTCGTTGTGCGGATTATACACCTCCCGCTCCACCTCCTGCGCTTGGGCAAGAAGTGGAAGCGCAACAAGCAATATGAGGAAATTCAGGCGCTTCAAATACTTCTATTCTCTCTTGTAGAGCCATTTGACCAAATGGCTCTCACCGTCAATGGCTCTCGCCCCTCAAGCCAAGCGCCCGAGGGTGTTCAGCAGGGCTTCTAATTGCTGCGTGTTGCCGAACGGGATAACCACTTTGCCCTTGCCCTTCTGGTTGGCCGTCACGCTTACCTCGCAGCCTAATATGCGCTGCAGTTCCTGCTCCACGTTGCCCAAACTCTTGTTCAATGCCGTGCGGCCGGCGCTTTCGGCCTTGCCCTTGTGCTCTGTCGCATCCGTCTCTCCGGCGGCCAACTGCTCCACTTTCCGCACGCTGAGGCCTTCCGCTAAAATGCGTTTGTAGAGTGCCAATTGGCTCAAGGGCTCTTTGGCAGCTAACAGGGCGCGGGCATGACCCATGTCTATCTTCTTGTCCCTCACCCCCATCTGTATCTCGGCGGGCAGCTTCAGCAGACGCAGATAGTTGGCTATCGTGGTCCGCTTCTTGCCTACGCGCTCCGACATGCGCTCCTGCGTCAGCTGGTAGTCATCCATCAGGCGCTGGTAGGCCAAGGCTATCTCGATGGCATCCAAGTCCTCGCGCTGTATGTTCTCAATGAGGGCCATCTCCATCACCTGCTCGTCTTCGGCGGTGCGTATGTAGGCAGGCAGTGTGCTCAGACCTGCCATCTTGGCCGCGCGGTAACGCCGCTCGCCGGCAATAATGAGATAGGTGCCGTCGGCATTCTTGCGGAGTGTGACGGGCGAGATAACGCCCAACTCGCGTATCGACACGGCCAGTTCGGCCAGCGCCTCTTCGTCGAAGTTCGTGCGAGGCTGGTTCGGGTTCGGACGTATCAGGCTCAGTTCCACTTCGCTGATGGAACTGCTGCCGTTGCTTTCCACGTGACTGGTGTCTATCAGTGCGTCCAGTCCGCGGCCTAATCCTGTGCGTGGTTTCATATCTTATCGTTTAAGCAGTTCTTTGGCGAGGTCGCGATAGTTATGCGCTCCTTTCGACTGCGGGTCGTAGGTGAGCACCGGCATGCCGTAGCTCGGAGCTTCCGACAGGCGCACGTTGCGGGCGATACTCGTCTTGAACACGAGTTCGCCGAAGTGGCGGCGCACCTCTTCATGCACCTGGTTGGCCAAACGCAACCGGTTGTCGTACATCGTCAGCAAAAAGCCCTCTATCTGGAGCTGCGGGTTCAGTTTCGATTTGATAATCTTTATCGTGTTCAGCAGTTTCGAGATGCCCTCTAAGGCGAAGTACTCGCACTGCACCGGTATTATCACCGAGTCGCTGGCCGTCAGGCAGTTTACCGTAATCACGCCTAACGAGGGCGAGCAGTCGATGAGGATGAAATCGTAGTCGCTGCGTAGGGGCTCTATCAGCCGCTTGAGCAGCAACTCCCTATCGTCCATGCGGATTAGTTCTATCTCGGCTCCGATGAGGTCTATGTGGGCAGGCAGCAGACTCAGGTTCTCCACCTGTGTGCCGACGATGGCTTCGCGGGCCGGTACGCCGTTCACCATACATTCGTAGATGGTGTTCTGCAGACTGCGGATGTCAATGCCCAAACCCGACGACGCGTTGGCCTGAGGGTCGGCATCAATGAGGAGCACTTTCTGCCCCTGTTCCGCTAAGGCAGCGGCTAAGTTGATGGAGGTCGTGGTTTTGCCTACGCCCCCTTTCTGGTTGGCTATCGATATGATTTTCATACGTTCTTGTTGGTTGTTTCCGTTGTTCTGGTTGTCTCTGTTTCTATGTCCATCTTGCGGATGACCTCTTCGGCCGTGAATTGCTTGCATAGGTAGTTTCCGTAGAGGCAGCGGTTGCGGCCGTGGTTGGTGCAGGGTCGGCAGCTCAGCGGCATCTCTAACCGGTCTTCCGACCGCTGGTTCCACCCGTAGAAACCCGTGTAAGGGTGGGTCCCGCACCATACGCTTACGGCCCGAAGACCCACTATTGAGGCTAAATGCTGGTTGGCGGAGTCCATGCAGAGCATCACGTCAAGTTTCCGCATCAGCTCTAACTCTTCTTCTAACGGCAACTGGCCTGCCACCGACACCACGTTGGGTAGTACGCTGGCCCACTGGCGCAGTATCTCGCATTCTATCTCACCCGCACCGAACAGCCATACGCGTGTGTCCGGCAGGCCGGCATAGTGTTGCATCACCTCTTTCGTGATGCGGTAGGGCAGCATGTTCGTCTTGCTCTTCGCAAAGGGCGCGATGCCTATCCAGCTGCCCTGCTTCCGTCCGTACCGTTCTTCCACGGCGGCCGCGGCTGTTGCGTTCACAGGCAGGGCGCGGAAATGCTCGTCGGTCTTCAGCCCCGCCTTCTGGAAGGTTTGGGCATAACGTTCAAACTCGGTGGGCAGTTGCTTGCTCTGCTGCCAGCCCCGGAAGCGCAGACGCCGCTTCTCGCGCCTGCCGTAGTCGATGCGATAGACCGGCACCCCGGCTATGCGGAGCAGAGCGCTTAACAGGCGCGTGCGTAGCACGTCCTGCAGGTCTATCACGGCGTCAATGCGGTAGCGGCGGTGAAGTTCGCGGTAGAGCGATACCACGCCCCGCATGCCATGACGCTGGCCTGTGAAGTCCGCCGTTACGGTCTCTACATTTTTCATGCCAAAGAACATCGCCTGCAGACGTTTCCGGCATACCACCACAAAGGTGTCATCCGGCTGCAGCCGGCTCAGCGAATCGACAATCGGCACCGTCATCGCTACATTGCCTACACTCGAAAATCGCAGAATCAAATATGTCTTTCCCTTATTGTCCACACGTAAACTTTCACTACGAATGCATCGCCCTCACTCCTGTAGAGACGTGCCCTTGCGCGTCTTCCCTTCGCATGGGGAGATTTATCAAGTCGGCAAAATTACAACTTTCCCCTCATATATACAAATTCCGCCGACAAAAATGAAAAAACTTTACGCTTGCTCTTGCGTATGTCAGAAACTTGTTGTACTTTTGCACCCGCTTTCGTGAGAGCGAAGGACGCTGCGGAACCTGCCGCGCATCTGTAGGGGTCTGCATAGCGAGGTGCCATAGCTCAGATGGTAGAGCAAAGGACTGAAAATCCTTGTGTCCCCGGTTCGATTCCTGGTGGCACCACACAAAAGAAAGACGACCACGGTCGTCTTTCTTTTGTATTTATATTTATATTTATATTACGCTGTCTTTCCTCTCTGTTCGGAAGCCGTTCCCTCCTCATGCCGCACAATCTCATACGGCACGCCCGTTTGCTTCACTTCCTCGATATACCAGTTGAACAGCTCTTCCCGCCGGTGCGGATTCTCCCGCACGGGGTCGGGTACGAAGGGCAGGTCGGGGGCGCATATCAGATAGCGGTCCATCGGATAGCGGCGCAACGCCTCCTCTATCCACGGCGGACAACTGCCGTATTTGTCAATCAGCCACACCTTCGTCACAATCAACTCGGTATCGAAATACACGGGTTGCCGCTCGTATTCGGCTCGTATCTCCTCAATCTGCCGCCGGGCTATCCTGAGCACGTCCTCCTGTGTGTAGGGGCGGCCTGACTGCTCCACGTAGCGCCGGGCATACTCCTCCACATACGTCCCGCCCGTCTCTTGGGCGAGCCGTTGCCCGAGCGTACTCTTCCCGCTCGATTCCGGTCCTATAATCCCGATGCGCATATCCTGTCTTGTTTCCGTTTCCCTGCCCCTCCGCTTATCGTAATTCCTCCCCCCGTATAGCTCCTCCCCCCTTGTGGGGGGACCGAGGGGGGGTATTCCCCCTGTGTTAGGACCGAGGGGGTTATCTCTCCATCACCGCCTGCACGGCCTCCGCATGGTGTCCGCTTACTATCACGTGGTGGTTGCCGATGGGGTCATTCAGTAGATAGCGGGCCGCATCATGCGTCTGCAGCACCACCTGCGTGCGGCACAGCTGGTCTTCATATTGGTTGCGCACCAGCGTCACGTCCTCTGCAAACCACCGCTCCAGGTCACCGCTCACCTTCAGCAGGGTCGCATCGCCTGTCGGCAGTTCGCCGTGGATAGCTACACCGATGCCCGACTCGAAATGGGTGTCCCAATGATAGTCCTTCACCATGTTGAGGGGCACTGTGCAATGGGCGAACAGCACCTCTCCCGTCTCCGGATTGATGCGGGCCGGATTGGCCTGAAAACCGCTTTGGCCGGTCAGTGCACGGCTCAGCATCATCGTCAGCAGAGCCGGTACGTCGCCTTCGCAACTGGACGGAATTCCTTCTTCGTTCAGCAGGGCCAACGCCAGACAGCCTGTGTTCTTCACTGTCGTCAGTAGGTCGAAGCAGCGTACTGTCAGGGCATCCAGCCGGTGTTTGTCCACTATTCGGCGGATGGCACCGTACAACTCCAGGGCTCCGACGAAGTAATCGCTCGGACAGGTCTTCACGCGCCGCCGCGCCGCTATCGGATAGTCGTGCTTGCGATATTCCTCCAGCAGTTCTTCCATCGGTATCTCCACCAATTCGATGCCCCAACGTGTGCGTACCTTCTCCGCGTCTGCCTGACTGGCTATCAGCCAGTCCGACGGCTTGCCTATGATGCCGGCACGCTGTCCGTTCAGGGTGCGGCGGACTTCCTCTGACTTGGCTAATGTGCGGATGCGGCGGCTGATGTAGCTCTCTTCGCCGTGAAGAATCTCCCCGTCGGCACCTTGGGCGCGCAGCCAGGTCAGTATCTCTATCGAAGCGGCTAACGAGTTGCTCTTCCCCGAGGTGAGAAGCCGCACGGGCTGCCCTTGCAGCACACCGCTCTCCCATACCTTGCGGAACAGCCCCTCCGTACCGCCGGTGCGCACGTATATCAGGTCCAGCTCCGCCTTGCCGTAGGCGCTGAAGTCGCTCTGCAACTGCATCTGCGTGTCAGGTGCTGCTATGCTTCCTAAGAAACGTTCTGTCTCGATGCCTATCGCTTTCTTGTCATGGATAGGCGACGTCAGTGTAAAAACATTGATTGTCATAGTATCATTAGATATATCAATTCTACAATTTCCCAAATCATCAACTCCTCAGTTCCATCTCACTTTCCCGTCTTCCACATAGGGCATTCCCGTCGGCCGGTCGCCCATCCGTTGGCCTGTCAGCGTGTAGCGTTCGTTGCTGCGGACCTTTCCTCTCTCTGCTTCGTTCCAGCCCGATGTCGTCTGCACCTCCGCCTTGGCCGGACAAAGTGTCACGCCCTCGTAGTAATAGACGATGCCCGTCACGTCATACGTCGTGTTCGCCGCAGGGCTGAAGTCTTTGCAGAAGTTGAACAGGTCGTGCAGCGGTAGCCGCTTGCCGTTCTGTAGCAGGGCCGTCGTACCGTCAAACTGTACGCCCCGCAGGCATACCCACCTGCCTGTGTCCGTGCTGTCGGGCAGGTGCTGCAGGGTGTCGGCGGCTGCTTCTTCGCCCCGTCTGCTGCTGAAGGCTTCCGTCAACGCTATCTCGCCGTTGCCGTAGTAGTTCTTGTAGCGGCCCGTCACGCCCGTCAGGATGTCGCCGCTCTTCAGGTCCTTGCCGTACAGGTTGCCGCTGTCGAACAGCAGCAATGCACCCGTCTCGTCGCGCACGAAGATGTATTTGTCATATTTTTTTGTCACCGTCACCGTTCCTAACCGGCACAGCGTCAGGTCGGCCAACTGTTTTGCTTGCTCTGTCGTACGCTCGCTCTCTACCGTCACTCCTATCGGCACCCGCACGCTGTACCCGCCGCTCTGCAGCACTAAGGTGTCGGTGTAGCGCCCTGTCTCAGTGGCTGTATAGCTTATCGTCAGCCGCCCGCCGTCGCGGTCAACAAGCTCTCGGTCGGTGCTGAAGACGCCTCCCGTTTGCAGTCGTACGCTGATGTCCTCCGTCAGGTTCATTGCGTTCACCTCTGTTACGGTTGAGCCGCTACCCGTCTGCCATACTGTCCCTAACTGCAGCCGCCCTGTGCCGATATACGGCTCAGTTCCCGCGCCCGCGCGTACCTTCTTATAGAGCGCTATGGGGGTCTGGTTCTCCTCTTTGTAGCAGGCAAACATCGGCGTGCCTCCGTTCGGGTTGAATTGTATGTATTTGCTCCGCGAGTTGCCGAGACACATCACATGCGCCTCGCCCGTTTCGCTGATGTCCACTGTCCATGCGCCGTACCAGCCGTAGCTCGTGCTGTATATCGTGTCCCATACCGTCAGGCGGTTGTTCTCCCCGCGGTTGGGGTTACCACCGCTGGCTGTCAGCCAGTAGCCGTCCACGTCCGCAAAGGCATAATAGCGCCCGCCGTCGCTCCGGCCGGTATGCACCGTATATACCGCCTCCGCCTGCTCGTTCACCATACCGCGGTCCGCCGTATATACCGCACGCAGGGCGTAGATGTTGTTGCGGCTGTTCCATTCGTCAAACAACCCCATCACATAGTCCTTTCCGCTCTCTGCCACGCCGAATATCACCTCGTCCCCGTCCTGCAGCTCCGCCGCATCGGTCAGCAGACTGAAAGCGTCACGGGTCACACCCTGTACGTTCGGTCCCGCCGTCTGTGCATAGATGCTTATCTCGTTGATGTAAATGCTGTTTTCCGTGCACTCCACCGCAAACTGCACCCGCCCTGTCTGCGGCGCGGGTAGCACAAGTTCCGCCTCGCGGTTTATCTCCCCTTTGCCCTTCTCCGGTCGCTCCACGCTGATTGCTGACGGCACCTCCGTCCCCCCTATTGTGAAACGTATCGTCCCTTTGCCTTTCGAAGCGTTTGTGCGGTAGTTCACCGTGATGCGCCGAACCTCCTCGAAGCTCACTACCGATTCCGCACCCGCACCCGAACTGTTGGCCGTCACTTGCACACCCGCATACATCATCCCTTGCGGAGTCTCTCTCCCCTCCGACCAGCTCGCGCCGTCCTTCAGGCTTTGCCAGCCGTCTGTCTTTCCGTCTGTTACTACCGTCCCCGCCTTCGAGCCCCACTGCGCGTTGCGGAATGTATAGGTCGTCACGGCTCCTTCCGCCGCATACAAACCGACCATGCTGGCCAATATACAGATATACAGTCTCTTCTTCATGCCTTCACAATGTCAATCTTATGTGATTCTTATGTGATTTCTATGTGGTTAGTATGTGATTAGTATGTGATTCCCGGGTCAACTTCCTGTCTGTCAGACCGGCATCTTCCATATCTGGTCTTCTTCCAGCAAGGTGTCTATCTTCTTCCTGGCCATACGGGGCAGCGTCAGGCAGAAGATGACGAAGGCAAACCATAGCAGGCCGCCTACGGCGGGAGTCACTTCAGCCATCATCAGCAGTGAGTCGAAGATGCCGTGCAGCAACACCGGTACTAACAGCACATTCCTTCGCTCGCGTTTGCTTGCATAGGTGAAGTGGACTATCGAGTAGTAATAGCCCATCGCCACTGCGAACATGAAATGCCCCGGAATGGAGAAGATAGCGCGGGAAAAGGCTATGCTCTGCCACATCTCTATATTGCTGAACACATAGCCTATGTTCTCCGCCGCGGCAAAACCCATACCCACGCATACGGCATATACGATACCGTCCGTCATCTCGTCATAGTACTTGTTTCTTCTGAGCAGTAACCACAGCATCAGCAGCTTGGCTCCTTCCTCCACAATGGCTACTCCGCCAAAGGCCAGCCATATCGCCCCCGCCCAGCTCTGCGGCTGCGCTGGCACGATGCCGATGGCCTGCAGCAGACCCTCTACCGGCCCCGCTATCGCTACCGACAAGGCTCCTAACAGGAAGCCTTTAACCAACTGCCCGACAGGCTCGCGCTGGTATTTGTCACGACGCCAGATGTACCATATCAGTACGAAAGCCGGCAGCACAGCAGCTGCCAGCACAATGTAAAAGTTAAGCATGTTTCTTCTTCCGGATTAAGTGTTTCACAATAAACCATACGGCAGCTACAGCCACCGCGCCGAGCAGTACCACCGACAGTTCGTGGCTGTAGCGGTGTATCAGGTCCGCCTGCCCGTGGGCCACGTAGCCTAACAGCGCCAGTACGGCGTTCCAGATGAACGCACCAAGAGCGGTATAGAGCAGAAAGCTCCCGAAGGGCATCCGCGCCAGACCCGCTGGTATGCTTATCAGTTGCCGGATGGCCGGAATAAAGCGGCCCACGAAGGTGCTCGTTTTGCCATGGGCGTTGAAGTAGTCCTCCGCTTGGCGTATCTTCTCCGACGAGAGCAGGAGCAGATGTCCTATCCGGCTGTCGGCAAATGCATACACGATAGGGCGGCCTAACCACATTGCTAACAGGTAGTTGATGACTGCCCCTATCAGGGCCCCCAGGGTGCCGGCCAGCACAATCAGCAGCACGTTCAGCACATAACTGTCCGTTATGTTCAGACTGCTTCCCTCCGTCTCTGCCACGTAGGCCGCAGGTGGTATCACCACCTCCGACGGGAAGGGGATGAAGCTGCTCTCCACAGCCATCAGGGCCGTGATGCTGCCGTAGTTCATGTTGCGGGCATACCAGTCTTCCACACGCATCAGCAGCGAGCCGTTTCCGGTGCTTTGGGCAGTGTCTATAGACTCGGTAGGTTCTATAGATTCCATAGACTCCATAGACTCTATAGATGCGTTCTCCGCAACCCCCTTTCCTGTCTGGGCAAAGCAGAGCATCAGCATCAGCAGGTATATTCGTATTCGTTTCATGGCTCAATTATGTTTTTTGCATCAGGGTAGAGGCTGAGAAAAGTATCCAATGCTTTGGGGTCCTGCTTGCAGGCCTGTTTCAGATAGCGATGCATCGCCTTGTATTGCTTCTTTAGGCAGCATACAAACGCCATCATGATGTTTGTATGCTTGTCCTCCGGCATCAGGCGCCACGCTTTGTGGATAGCACGGTAGGCGGCGGCCGTGTCGCCTGCGTCAAGTTGCAGACTGCCGTAGCGCAACAGCAGATACGTCGAGTCGGGCTGTTGGCGTAGGGCGCGGCGAAGCATCTGCAGGGCGGTGGACATGTCGTTTAATTCGTAGGCGGTATCCGACATCTTCTCGAGCAGCAGAAGGTCGTCGCCCATCACCTGCAGCAGACGCTTCCCGAAGCGGAACGCACTGCGCCATTGCTTCAGTTGCATCATGCACTCCAAATAGCGCATCGCACTGTCGGATAGGAAGAACTCAGTGTCAAAACCCTTTCGGTACACCTTCTCCGCTTCCTTGTACTTCTGTTGCCAAAACAAGAGGTCGCCCCGCAGCGAGTAGCACATCTGTTGCATGTGCGGTTGCTCGCGTTCCGTCTCGCTGATGAGCCGGAGGGCCTCTTCGTCACGGTCAAGCAGGGTAAGCACCTTGATCTTGCCGATAATCATCATCTCGTTGTCCGGCTCTATGGCTAAGGCATAGTCCACTGCTTCCAGCGCCTCCTCGTTACGGTTGAGCGCCAGCAGCAGACTGGCTTTCAGGTTCCATACCGTGGCGTTGTAGGGCTGCAGGTCAATAAGCCGCTCGGCATAGACGAGGGCTTCCTCGTTGCGCTCCAGCATGCCTAAGCAGCGGGCTGTGTCAAGCAGCACCTCTTCGTCCGAAGGCTCTATCGCTTCGGCTCGTTTCAGGTATTTTAGTGTCAGCAGCAGCTGGTCGCGGTCCATGAATACATGGGCTACGTCCACGGCAGTCTCTAACGGCATGTCCTGCTCCTGCAGGATAATGCTGTCTCCCTCCTGTTCCGCTTCCTCCCAGCGCTCCATGTCTGCCAGTGCGCCAAGACGCAGGTAGTGCCAGTAGAAGTCTTCCGCCATAGGCTTGGCATCCAAGGCGTCAAGTGCTTCCCGGGGCTTGTCGTGCTCTAAAAGCAGGTGGATGCCTAATAGAGGCAGATATTCGTCATCGGGATGTAGGCGCAGACCGTGTTTATATACCTGTTCCGCACGGGACAACTGGTCGTTTTCCAGATAGTATTGGAACAAATCCTCTACCTCTTCGGCATCCAACCAGCAACTCACGCCGAAGCGTAGTCCCTCTTCATAGCGGCGTAGTGTCTCTTCGTTGTATTTGCTTCGTTTCTTCAACTTTGCTTCGTCTCTTATGCAGTGTGAGGTGCGTCAGTGCTTGTCTGCCGTGCCACGGACTTCTCATCAACCCAGCAGTTGTTTCACCTTCATGGAGATGGCCTTGCCTTCGGCTTTGCCGGCCAGCTGTTTGGTGGCCGTGCCCATCACCTTGCCCATGTCCTGCGGACCTTGGGCGCCTACCTGCGCAATGATGGCCTTGAGGGCGGCGGTCAGCTCTTCCTCGCTCATCTGCTGGGGCAGATACTGCTCGATAATCTTCACTTGTGCCAGCTCTTCGTCCGCCAGTTCCTGACGGCCGGCGCTGACGTACATGTCGGCCGACTCCTTGCGCTGTTTCACCATCTTCTGTAGTATCTTCAGCGCCTGGTCATCGTGCAGTTCGCCGTCACCGCCTTTGGCGGTCTTGGCCTCTAAAAACTCTTTCTTGATGCCGCGCAATGCGTCCAGCGCGGTCTTGTCTTTGGCGAGCATCGCTTTCTTGATGTCTTCGCTCACTTGGTCAAACAGGTTCATAGAATATTTTTGTTTTTCACTATTCACTATTCACTCACATCCTCATCTCCTTCGCTTCCATGCCGGAATGTCCTCCACTTGGCGCAGTTTCTCTTCGCTGAGCCCGTCGAAGTCGAAATCGATGAAGCCTCCTTGGGGCCTGACAGGCTCTTCTGCCTGCTTCGCTGCTTCTGTTGTTTCGGTCTTTTCTGTCTCCGCCGTCTCTGCCGCCTCTGCGGTTTCCTCCGTTTCGGCAGGTGTCGCGTTGTTCTCTTGCTTCTCCGGCACGTCTTTCTTTTCTGGCTCTTTTGACTCGTAGAAGCGCTTGGCGGCTTCGTCAATGCTCAAGGTGTTGGTCTGCCGTTGCGGTTGCTTCTCTTCGGTCTGCAGGGCCGCGTCCAAACCGGGTATGTCGCTTACGTTGTAGCCGGTGGCGATGATGGTCACCTTTACCTGCTCGCCTAACGAGTCGTCGTAGCTGGCACCCCATTTCACGTCCACCTCTTCGCCCACCGAGTCGCAGAACTGCTCCACCTGCTCCAGCTCCTGCATGCGGATGGCATGCTCTGTCGAACAGTAGAAGTTGAGCAGTATCCGGCTGGCACCGCGCACATCGGTTGTGTTCACCAACGGCGAGTTAAGCGCGTTCTGTATCGCCTTCGTGATGCGTTGCTCGCCTTCGGCCGTGCCTACGTTCATGATGGCCACGTTGCCGTCTTTCAGCGTGTTATATACGTCTTGGAAGTCGGTGTTGATATAGCCGGGTACGGTGATGATTTCGGCTATCGACTTGGCGGCGTTGCATAACACCTCATCGGCTTTCTGGAAGGCGTTCGGAAGGTCGAAGTCGGGGAAGAGCAGCTTCAGTTTCTCGTTGTTGATGACTAATAGTGCATCGGTGTATTGGGCCAGTTCCGCTACGCCCCGCATGGCTTTGCGGATAGCTTTCTGTCCTTCGAAGGCGAAGGGGATGGTCACGATGCCTACGGTGAGGATGCCCATGTCGTGGGCTGTCTTGGCCACTACCGGTGAGGCCCCTGTACCGGTGCCGCCGCCCATACCGGCGGTGACAAACACCATGCGGGTGCCGTCGCTCAATGCCTCCTGCAGCCGGGATGCGCTCTCTTCGGCATATTCTTTCGCTACCTGCGGACGGCCGCCTGCCCCCAAACCCGGGCCTAACTGCAACTTGGCAGGTACCGACATCTTCTCCAAAGCCATGGAGTCGGTGTTGCATACTAAAAAACTAACGTCGCGGAAGCCCTGACGGTACATGTAGTTTACGGCATTGCAGCCGCCGCCGCCTACGCCCAGCACCTTGATGATGCTGTTGTCCATTATCTTCATATCCAGCAAGGGGAGTATTTCGTCATTCATATCGTTTTGCTTTTTATCGGGTAAACTTGATACTGTAAACATCCGGCCTCCGGCTAATTCTCCACATTGGCAAAGATGTCGATGGTCTTCTTGAGGATGCGCTTCAGGAAAGGAGCCTCCACGAGGTTGCCCTTGTCCTCTTTGCGGTAGCGCGAGCCGAGCAGCAGAGTGCCTACCAGAGCCGAATATACTGGCAGGTAGTATTCGTCTGCCGCATCTTGTTCCAGCCAGGGCGCGTGCGACCCGTATTCCACGGGCAGGTCGGTCTGCTGCTGGATATATTCGGGCAGACCGTTCAGCATCGAGCCGCCCCCCGTCAGGTAGATGTGCCGTATGTTGTCGTGATAGTGGCCTATCTCCTGCATCACGGGCCCGAGTATCTCGTCAAGCCGTGCCTGTATGATAGCGGCTAACTGCGAGAGGGGCAGTTCTGCCTTCTCTTGGGTCGGGTTGGCGGTCGGTATGCGCAGCGTCTTGTCCTCTTTCACCTGTTCAGGGCAGGCCTGTCCGAAGCGTTGTTTCACTTGCTCCGCCGTCTGGAAGGAAAGACGGCCGTCCTGTATGTCGCGGGTCAGGTTGTCGCCGCCCAAGGGGATGACGTGCGTATGCAGGAACGTGTAGTGCTGATATACCGATAGGGTGGTGGTCTGTGCGCCGAAGTCAATGATGGCGCAACCTTCCTCCAAGTCTTCATCGCTGGCCAGGGCCTCCACGTGGGCGGCAGGCCGTACCCATTGGTTCTCAATGGCCTTGTTGGCTCGGTTGAAGCCGCCTGTAAGGTTCTCCACGCTCTCGCGCGTACCGGCGAACACGCAGTAGGCTACCTCAAAATAGCGTGCTTTCTGGTTGCTTGCCGGCGCATCTTCCTGCTCCACGCCGTCCAACAGATAGCGCACCGGCTCGGCCGATATCACGGTCATCTGCGGATAGTGCTGCTCTATCTTGGTCTTGCATTCCGCCTGCATGGCGTTGAGCAGACCATCGCTGATATAGTTGCGCGATATCAGGTCGCGCTTCACGGTGGCCTGGCATACTTGCAGCAGTCGTCCGCCGATGCTTACGAAGGCGCGGTCTATCACTTCGTGCATACCGATGCGGTTGCTCAGCTGTGTCAGTACGCGGCCGATGCTGAAGCCTGCATCGGTCTTTTGGGTCACGATGCCTTTTTCTACGTAGCCGCCTTTGCGGATTTCCTCCAGACCGAGGATGTTGAGTGTCACTACGCTCTCTTCTGCGTTGTGCGGGTCCTGCCGCTCTATGGCCGTAGCGGCCATAGCACGGATGCCGCTGCTGCCCAGGTCGATGGCTACCAGCGGACACTCTTCGGTGCGCTCTTTGCGCTGTGTCTTGCGTTTCTCTTTCATCATGATGCAATGGGGTTTAGGTTATGTATATATTATGTTGCCGCTGATTGAATAATCAGGGCCCTTCTTGATGGTTCGTGCATCATCTTCATTTCCTCCCTACAATCTGCCCTCTGTAGCGCAGGTCGATTTCGCGGTAGGGGGTCCAGCCCATCTTGGCGAAGCCTTCTTCATAGAAGGTTTCCAATTTGGACAGTTTCTCCTGATAGCCGTCTATTTCTCCGAGCAGGATGGTGTGTCCGCCTACACGGGGAATCAGCTCCAGTTCGTGGCCGGCAGTTACGTTTATCTGCTCTATCTGGGCGTTCCAGAAGGGTTGGTCGTCTATCCACATCACGAAGTCGTACAGTTCGCCCGTAGCGGCCTCGTGCGTCACACGCCCAGTCAGCACCGGTACGTGGCAGGCGGTCTGGAAGGTGGCGCGCATGATGCGGCGGTCGGAGTCCACGTAGTAGTTCTCTTCGCCGATGACGCGCAGGCGGGGCTCACGCTGGTGTACGCTCAGGCAGATGGTGCCGTCGCCTAACTTGTAGCACTGGGCATCACGAAGTACATGCAGTTGCATGGCAGCATCTTCTATAGCCTGTGTGCTGATATCGCGGTAGGCCGCCCCTTCAGGGCGGACACCCGCTTCCGACAGACGGTGCAGCAACTCCTGCTCCGTGAAGAAACGGCGCTCTGTGCTGTCGCAGACGATGACCTGCAGACGACGGCATATCTGCTCCTCCTTGCTGTCGGGCAGGAATACCGCGGTATAGACTATCCATGCCGCCACTATGACGGTGCCAAGGGTTGTCAGGATGATACGTAAGGTTTTAGGCATAGGTTTGTGGGGTATTGGGTGAGTTGTGGAAGCGTTGACTTGTTGGGTTGTAGAGTTGTAGAGTTATAGAGTTGTAGAGTTGTGGAGTTGTGGAGTTGTGAAGTTGTGAAGTGGGTTACTCTTCTAATGCTTTCTTTATTGCCGGCACAAGGCGGTCGATGTCCCCTGCGCCGAGACTGATAACAGCCTCGTTCTGACGGCCCCGCAGCAGCCCGCACAACTCGTCTTTCTGAACTATGCGTTTCTTGCTGCAGCGGATGCGCTCTAACAGCATCGCGGAGCTTACGCCTTCTATCGGCTTCTCGCGGGCCGGATAAATAGGAAGCAGTATTACCTCGTCCAATAGCGAGAGTGCGTCTGCAAAGCCGTCGGCGAAGTCGCGCGTCCGGGTGTACAGGTGGGGCTGGAAAATGCCCGTCAGCTTGCGGTTGGGGAAGAGGCGTCGCACCGACTCGATGCTGCATCTCAACTCCGTCGGGTGGTGTGCGTAGTCGTCTATGTAGGCGATGCGCTCGGTGTTCAGGTGGATGTTGAAGCGGCGGTAGATGCCTTTGTATGAGGCTAACCCTAACCGGAGCTCCGTCGGACTCACGCCGTTCAGCCAGGCCACGGCCAAGGCTGCTACGCTGTTCTCTATGTTGATATATACGGGTACGCCCAGCTTCAGGTTCTGTATCGTCCCTCCTGGTGTTACAAAGTCGAATCCTATTTGGCCGTTGCCTACCTCCACGTTGTCGGCATAGAAATCCGGCAGCCTCTCCATGGCGCTCTGTCTCGGTTCTTTGCATGGACCTGCATAGGTGTATAGCTTCACGCCTTTCTGCAGACGCGGGCTGAGTTCAACCCCCTGTTTGAGCAGCAGGGCGCCGCCCGGACGGATGAGGGAGGTGTAATGTTCAAAGCCTTCGCGGAAACCGGCGGCATCGCCGTAGATGTCCAAATGGTCGGGGTCGGCCGAGGTGATAACCGACATGTAGGGAGTCAGGCGGTGGAACGAACGGTCGAACTCGTCGGCTTCCACGACCACGTAGTTGCTCTCCTCCGAGGTCAGCAGGTTGGTGCCGTAGTTGTTGCTGATGCCGCCCAGAAACGCGTTGCACGAGATGTCCGACTGATACATCAGGTGCGCCAGTATCGTGCTCGTTGTGGTCTTCCCGTGCGTACCGGCTACGCATAGCGCCCGCATGCCGGAGGTTATCATGCCTAATACCTCGCTGCGTTTTTTGATGAGGAACCCCTGTTCGCGGAACCGGCATAGTTGCGCCTGCGTATCGGGTATGGCCGGAGTCATCACCACTAACGTGTGGCGAGGGTCGGTGCACGATTCGGGCAGAGCCTCCGCCCGCTCGTCAGAGATTATGCTGATGCCCTCCTTTTCCAGCTCTTCCGTCAGGGGCGAGGGAGTGCGGTCGTAGCCTGCCACGCGGTAGCCTTTCAGGTGAAACCACCGTGCCAAAGCCGACATGCCGATACCGCCCGCGCCGAGGAAGAATATATCCGTAATGTCACCCCACTGCGGAAGCGTTGCAGACGTTGATGCACTTTGTTTTGCGTCCATACCTGTTGCCTATTCTATTGCCCTGCAAAGATACACATTCTTTGCCGTTCCTGCAAACGGAAAAATGCAACCTTCTTTTCGCGGTCGGCGGACCTGCCGGCACTGAATAATTATGCAACATGGCGCTTTATATTGCATAAAATACAGATTCTTTTGCGGAATATTTGTCCGTATCAGAATAAAAATGTACCTTTGCCGCGTTTTTCGGCAATCATTGTGTCAGAGACAAACCAAATCCAATCAATAATAATTCTAAAACGAAAAGGTATGAAAAAGACTCTCAACCTGCTCCTCTGTGGAGCACTCATGCTCGCTTTCGCAGCGTGCAACACCAATCCGGGAAATCCCGAAACTCCGGCAACGAATGCCGTCACTTTCACCGATGCCTATGCCGGCTATTACGGTACGGAAAGCGGTGTCAGCGAGTACTACTTCGAACTTGCTACGAAAGGATTAGAGCAGAACGAGGACGGCGCTTACACTACAGCCGGTGTGGTTGCAGCTATAGATATCCTTTGCGAAGGCAATGCTATTGCCGCCGGTACCTACACCTACGGCACCAAACTCGGAGCCGGTACGTACAATCCGGAATATTCAAAAATCGTTGTGGTGGGCGAAGACCTCAAGCCTGCTACCGTTGACCTCAAGAACGATGTGAATATCCTCAAGAACGGCGACACCTACACCATCACCGTCACCTACACCTACAACGACGCCGAGTACACCGGCACCTATACCGGCGCTATCGAAGTGGTGGACATGACCGACCCCTACCTCTACGAGCCCGAAGAAAAGGCAAACCTCAATTTCACCTTTGATAGCGGTGAGTACATGTGGGACGAAGAGTATGCCGAACTGGATGTGGAAATTGCTTCCGAGAAGACCAACGACTGGATGGTGCTCGCTTTCATCGTAGAGGCTCTTGATGATGAGACTGTCGTTCCCGTCGGCTCCTACACGATTGAGGACAGCGAGGACTACAATATCGTGCTTCCTTCGGCAGGCTATGATGCATCATGGGATTACGATTTTCCCAGCTACTGCGGCAAGGTGGACGCTTCCGGCATGTATGCTAACTACTATTATCTCATCTCCGGCAATGTCACGGTTGCTGCCGGTGAAACCGAGGGTGTGACCATCACCGTGGATGCCATCAGCTACAGAGGCTCTGTCATCAAGGCTACCTATACCGGCGTGCTTGAAGAGAGCAAGACTACCGCCGCTCCCGCCCGCGCTCCGCAGAAGAAAGCCGCTGCCGTACGTCCTGTTAAGCACAATTCCTTCACCCCGATGCTCCGTGCCCGCCGTTGAGCGGTGCCGCATGCATGGTATGAGTGAGCAGACTACTGCTGTGTGGACCGACAACGTAGGTCATGAAAAATAGCAAAAGAAGAAGGCAACCGTTTGAGTTGCCTTCTTCTTTTGTACCCAGAGCCGGGGTCGAACCGGCACGGGTTGCCCCACTGGTGTTTGAGACCAGCGCGTCTACCGATTCCGCCATCTGGGCGCTGTGTGAAACAACATGCTTTGCCGCAGATTTCGCAAAGCGGCTGCAAAGGTACGACATTTATTTGACATACCAAAACACCCGCTTCTTTTTTTTGGGGGGAAATACCTCGAATTATAGCAGACATGCATTCTGCGCCCTCTCTGCAATTCGCTGAGGAAAAATGTAGAGGTGAAGCATGGCCTCACCTCTGCATACATTGTATGAAAATCCGTCTTTTATGGATGCAATACCTACATCTCCCAGCGCTCAAGCGTCTGCGTCAGCTCGTCGAAGCAGGTAGCCTTGCTTTTGCCGCGCACCTCTTCAATCTGACGGTTGACAGCTTGGTCGTAGGTGTCTTCCTCCACGTTGCGTATCACGCCTAATGCTACGGGCAGGTCATCGGGCTGTACGCCGGCTTCGGTCATCTGGCCCATGAGGATGAGCAGACGGTGCAGGGTCGGGTCTTTCAGAGTGGCGTCGTGGGTGAGCACCCGCTCATCGTCTGCCGGCACCACAATCAGCTTCGGTGTCAAGCCGTCCCAACTCAAGGCAATACCCTTGTCACGCTCTTTGCCAAAAATCATCTTCTTGCCGTGCTCCAGCACGATGCTGTGTTCGGCGCGTTGCTCGCGGTCAGCTATCCAGTTGTGCGCACCGTTGTTGAAGATGACGCAGTTTACTAAACATTCTACCACCGATGCTCCTTTGTGCTCATGGGCGGCTACAAGGCAGCTTACTGTCGTAGGCATGTCCACGTCAAGTGTGCGGGCGAAGAATGTCCCGCGTGCACCAAGCACCAGCTCGCCCGGAATGAAGGGACGCTCTACGGTGCCGAACGGCGAACTCTTGCTCACGAAGCCTTTCGGCGAGGTGGGCGAGTATTGGCCTTTGGTCAGGCCGTAGATGCGGTTGTTGAACAGGCAGATGTTCAAGTCCACGTTGCGGCGCACCGAATGGATAAAGTGGTTGCCGCCGATGGCTAAACAGTCGCCGTCGCCCGTCATCTGCCATACGGTCAGTTCGGGGTGAGAGGTCTTCACGCCTGTGGCAATGGCGGCGCCGCGGCCGTGAATCGTGTTGAAACCGTAGGTGTTCAGGTAGTGCGGCATACGGCTCGAACAGCCGATGCCCGAGATGACTACCGTCTGATGGGTGGGCACACCTATTTGTGCCATGGCTTTCTGCAGGGCGGCGCAGATGGCATGGTCGCCGCAGCCAGGGCAGAAACGTACATATTGGTCTGATTTGAATTGTGTTGCTTCCATGATGATTAAAATTGGCAGGTAAAAACTGAAAAGGCTTTCGCGGGCGGGAAGTCTCAGCCTGCCCGAATCTCAGCCTCCCGATTTTCAATTTTTAATTTTTAATTTCTCACTCCCCCTTCTTTACATAGTCCACTATTTCGCTTATCTGGAACGGCTGTGCCTCCAGGCGGTTGAACTGCTCAATATGCAGGCCTTCTATGCGGCCGCGCAGCAGGGTGGCGAACTGTCCGTTGTTCAGCTCGCAAACGATGATGCGTTTGTAGCGGCGCAACACCTCTTCGGTGTTCTTCGGCAGCGGGTTGATGTAGTTGAAGTGAGCCAATGCGGCAGGCTTGCCGGCAGCATTCAAGGCGTCTGTGGCGGCCTTCAGGTGGCCTTCTGTCGAACCGAAGCCTACTAACAATGTGTCGGCCTCGGCGTTGCCATATACCTGCAACTGCGGTATCTTGTCTGCCACCTGGGCTACTTTCTTCGCGCGGTTCAGCGTCATCACCTCATGGTTGTGCGGGTTGGTGGAGATGCTCCCCTTTTCGCTGTCGCGCTCCAGACCGATGTTGCGGTGCTCGAAGCCTTCCTTGCCTGCGGGAGCAAACCAGCGGATCAGCGTCTCGGGGTCGCGCAGGGCGGGGTTGTAGTGCCCTTTCAGTTCTTCGGGTACGCCTTGCGGATGTATCTCTTCCAGGTCGGATACCTTCGGAATGCGCCACAGCGATGTTCCGTTGGCTAAATAGGTGTCGCTCAGCAGAATAACGGGCGTCATGTTCTCAAGCGCTATCTTTGCGGCCTGATAAGCGTATTCGAAGCAGTTGGCCGGGGTCGAGGCGGCTATCACCACAGCCGGACATTCGCCGTTGCGGCCATATACAGCCTGCAGCAGGTCTGTCTGCTCCGTCTTCGTGGGCAGACCCGTGCTCGGACCGCCGCGCTGCACGTCAATCACGACAAGCGGCAATTCGGCCATTACGGCCAGACCGATGGCCTCGCTCTTCAGCGAAAGGCCGGGGCCCGAAGTGCTCGTTGCGGCCAGATCGCCTGCAAACGAAGCGCCGATGGCGGTGCATACGCCCGCTATCTCGTCTTCCGCCTGCACCACCATCACGTTCATATCCTTGCGGGCTGCCAACTCATGCATGATGTCGGTGGCCGGCGTGATGGGGTAGCTGCCAAGGAATAGCCGCTTGCCCGCCTTCTCGGCGGCGGCTATAAGACCCCATGCGGTCGCTTTGTTGCCCGCAATAGACGTGTATTCGCCGTGAGGCAGAGCCTCCGACTTCTCTATCGTATAGGTGTTGATGTTCAGTGCCAAATTCTGCCCGTAATGGAAGCCGTCAGTCAGTACCTTCACGTTCGCCGTCAGCAAGTCGGGTTTCTTCTTGAATTTGTTGCCCAAGAAATGTACTGCCTGGTCAATGTCGCGGTTGAAAAGCCAGCATACCAGTCCCAGGGCAAACATGTTCTTCGAGCGCAGGATGCTCTTGTTGTCCATGCCCGAGTCCTTCAGGCTCTCTTTCGTGAGCGATGTCAGGGCCACCGGCACAATCTGCTGCGTTTCGGGCAGACCCAGTTCGGTGAACGGGTTGTCCGTTTTGTACAGCGCCTTCTCTAAGTCTTTCGCTGTGAAGCTGTCACTATCGATGATAATCACCGAGTCCGGACGGATATTGCCTGTGTTCACTTTCAGGGCCGCGGGGTTCATGGCTACCAGTACGTCTGCTTTGTCGCCGGGCGTATAGACGCGCTCTGCGCCAAGATGTACCTGAAAACCGCTGACTCCTCCTAAGGTGCCTTGCGGCGCACGTATCTCCGCCGGAAAATCGGGGAATGTGGAAATCTCGTTGCCCAAGATGGCCGAGACGGTTGAGAACAGCGTGCCGGTGAGCTGCATGCCGTCACCGCTGTCGCCCGAGAAACGGACGACCACGCTCTGCGTGTTTTTGTTCATGATATTATAATAGGGTTAGTTTGTGACCGCTTTTTAGGGTCTGCAAAGATACGGCTTTTCCTGCATATATCCCTTATCGCGTACAACTTTTTTCAAAAAAAATGCCTGCCGCTTTGCCAATTCAAAAGAAAGTAGTAATTTTGCAGCCCGTTTCGCCATGAAACGAAACGCTTGCATAAAACTAACAAATAATATAACAACTCAAAACAACAACCCGACAACCATGATTGTAGTACCTGTAAAAGAAGGCGAGAACATCGAGCGCGCCCTGAAGAAATTCAAACGTAAATTCGAAAAGACCGGCGTCATCAAAGAGCTCCGCCGCCGTCAGCAGTTCGAGAAGCCGTCTGAAATCAAGCGCGAAAAGATGATGCATGCTGTTTACGTGCAGCAGCTCCACGCCCACGACGAGATTTGATGACTTTTCTCCGATAAGGCGGGCCGGCTTTCTGGCAGAACGATATATAACCGCCTGACTCTCTTTTTAATTATACTTTTCAGGGTGTCCGCCTTCGGCGGATGCCCTTTTGACGTTTTGTTCGCCTTCTCCGCTCTTCTTTTTCCTTCTGCTCTTGCCCGTCGCCGGTCATTGCTCACGCGGAAACCGGAAAAATGAAAAAAGTTTCCGCGTTTCTTGCGTATGTCGTGTTTTGGCACTATCTTTGCAGCCGTTTTACGCGGGATATAAACGCTATGGGCGGAGCATCAACGCCATGGTATATCCCATGTTGGAATCAACAGAATGGAAGATATTAAACAACAAATCATTACAACCGCACTTGAGCAGTTCAAGCAGTATGGCATCAAAAGTGTCTCGGTGGACGACTTGAGCCGCCTGCTCGGCATGTCCAAAAAGACGTTCTATCAGTATTTCCCTGGCAAGGACGAGCTGGTGGCAGCTGTCTTGGAAAGCATGAACGGAGCTGTCCGCATCTCTGCCGAGCATTATATGCAGGGCAAGTCGGCTCTCGAGTGCATCCGCATGCTCCTTGACCTGCACCAGAAGGTGGGCGATGTCCACAAAGAACCGGCTTTCGCCTACGACTTGCGCAAGTACTATCCGCAACTCTACAAACAGCATGTGCGCAATGTCCACGAAGGCACGAAGGCTATCCTTATGCGCCACCTGCAGCAGGGTATCGACGAGGGCATCTACCGATCCGACCTCGATGTGGAAACCTGTGCGGTCATGTATTCGCTCATTCAGCAGGCTTTTGTACGGAATGAAGACGAAATCCGCTCCGTCAGCCCCAAGCGCCTCATGCAGTTCACGATGGAATCCTTTTTCCGCTCCATTGTCTCGGAAGAAGGAGTCCGCCGTTTCGAAGAATTGAAAAACAAAAATATTGAAAAACAAAAATAATAAATAATAAGGTATGAAAAAGAAATTTGTTCTGACCCTGCTCATGGCTGTTGCCGCACTGCCTCTCCTTCGTGCCGGCGACCATGTCATGCAGGCCACCCGCCGGCAGGAAGCCAAGGAGGCTCCCGCCGCCCTCACGCTCTCTCTCAGGGAGGCGCAGGACTATGCCGTCGCGGGCAACCGCTCCCTCAAGAACGCCTCCCTCGCCGTGCAGGAAGCCTATGCACAGCGCTGGCAGACCATCGCTGCCATGCTCCCCTCTGTCGATGGTAGCTATTCCTATAGCAACTACTGCGGCTATAGCGCCGAGATGTCAACCGCTATGGGGGCGTTTAAGATAGATATGCCCAATGTCGGAGCCCTCGGCCTCACCGCCAGTGTCGGTATCAACGGCCAGGGCATCGTGGGTGCCTTGCTCAACAATATCGCTATCGACATGAAGAAGATCTCTCTCGAACAGTCCGAGACCGAACTCCGTTCCAGCGTCGTCACCAGCTATGTCTCCGTCCTCGTTATGCAAAGCATGAAGCAGTTGCTCGACAGCAGTCTCAACAACATCGAGGGGCTGGCTGCCATTACGCAGAAGACGGTCGATGCCGGTGCCGCCGAACAAACTACCGCCGACCAGATCAAGGTACGTGTCAACACCATCCGTAACAATATCAACTCCACCCTTCGCAACACCGAACTGGCTCTCAACTCGCTCCGTGTGCTTCTCGCTGTTCCTGCCGGTACGGAGCTCACGCTCACCGAACGTCTGGAGGACTTTCTCTCCGCCGAAGTCGTACTCAATCTGCTCGGCGAGGAGTTCAATATCAACAACAACCTCGACTACCAGCTCCTGAAGAAGAGCACCGAACTCGCCGAGAAGAATGTCCACATGGCGGCTTGGGCCTATGGGCCGACCCTTACGGCAGCCTACAATTTCACCAACCAGCAGTACTACGGCGAAGGCGGTATGCGTATGACGCCGCCTAATCTCGTGCAACTCACGATCCGTATGCCTCTCTGGTCCAGCGGAAAACGGGCGGCGGGAGTCGTGGAGAAAAAAATTGCCCTCGAAGAGGCACGCAATACGCTGGCCGAAACCACCGACAACCTCGGCATTCTCTATCAGCAACTCCGCTTCAACCTCCAGAATGCCTATGAGACCTATCTCAACGAAAATGAGAATATCGGGGTCACACAGCGCGTCTTCCAATCTACTACCAATAAGTTCCAGTGGGGGGCCGCAAGCAACCTTGAACTCACCAATGCCAGCAACGACCTTATTAGCGCACAATCAACCTACGTACAGGCTGTGCTCGCCCTTGTCAATGCCGAAGTGGAACTCTCCCAATTCTTGAATAACAAATGAAAGCATATATGAATAAAACGCTCATTCTGGCAACTGCGGCCCTCGCCCTGATTGCCTGCAACAAACAAAAGGAAAACGCCGTTGCCACCGGCGAAACGGAGCGCATCGAGCAGGTGCGCACCATCATACTCCAACCTCGCGAAATACAGCGCGAGATAGCTGTCTCTACCAACCTCCAGGGCTACCTCACCCAGAACGTGGCCCCCTCGCTCACCGGCAAGATCGAGCATATCTATTGTGAGGTCGGCGACCGTAAGCAGAAGGGTGACCTGCTCGTCCGTATGGACCAGACCCAGTACAAGACGACGAAAATCACCATGGGTAACCTTGAGATCGAGAAGAACCGTATCGAGCAACTCCTCCGCTCCGGCTCTGCCACGCAGCAGCAGTTCGACCAGATTACCATGCAGTACAACCAGACCAAAGAGCAACTCGAGTTCCTTGAGCAGAACACCTATGTCAAAGCTCCTTTCGCCGGCGTCATCTCCGCCAAGACCTACGAGGACGGCGAACTCTACGGCGGACAGCCTATCGTTGTGCTCACGCAAATCAACCGCCTCAAAGCGCTCGTGGCCGTTCCTGAGACCTATTTCCCTCGTATCAAGCAGGGCATGAAGCTTACGCTTACCAGCGAAATCTACCCCGACAAGGTGTTCAATGCACAGGTGGAGGTGGTCTATCCTACCATCGACCCCGCAACGCACACTTTCCAATGTAAAATTCAGATACCTAACGACAAACTGCTGCTGCGCCCGGGTATGTTTGTCACCACCCGAATCGGTCTGGGTAAGGAGCGGACAATCGTCGTTCCTTACCAGTCAGTCGAGAAACTTGTCGGCGCCAACGACCGCTATGTCTTCATCGTTGAGGACGGCCGCGCAAAACGCGTCTCGGTAGAATTGGGCCAGCGCTTCGACCAGGATGTGGAAATCATTTCCGACGAGATACACGAAGGCGTTGAATATGTCACCACCGGACAGCATAAACTCGTTGACGGAGTTAAACTTAATGTAGTTGAATAGCCTCTCTCTAACTCTCCCGTCAGGGGGAGAGAATAGAATAATACGAATCCTAATTAAAAGCCTGTCCCCCGCAGGTTTACCCCCTCTGGTGGAGGGGGACAGGGGGAGGTTCTTATGTCAATCTATAAAACTGCGATTGAAAAACCTGTTACCACCGTCCTCATTTTCGTGGCGGTAATAGTAATCGGTATCTATAGCTTTATCAAGCTGCCTGTTGACCAGTTCCCCGAGATGGATCCGCCCTACATCACGGTGATGACCACCTATCCGGGTGCCAGTGCTTCCGAGATGGAGACCAACGTGACCAAAATCATGGAGAACGCCCTCACCTCCGTTGACCATCTCAAGCATATCACTTCCCAGTCCAAAGACAATATCTCTGTCGTCACGCTGGAACTCGAATGGGGATCCAATATGGACGAAGCGGTCAACGATGTCCGCTCTTTTGTCGATATGGCGGCCAACAACCTGCCCGACAACTGCGCCAAGCCCGTCATCTTCAAGCTCTCTACATCGTCCATGCCTATCTGCCAGTACAGTATCACGGCCGATGAGACCTATGCCGGGTTGGACAAGATTCTCAACGACGAAGTGGTACCCCAGCTCAACCATATCGATGGTATAGGCAACATATCCCTCTCCGGCTCGCCCGACCGCTACGTCTATGTCAACATCGACCAGCAGAAGCTCGATGCCTATGGCATCACCCTCGAGCAAGTGGGGCAGGTCGTCACTGCCAACAACCTCAACCTCTCTTCCGGTACCGTCAAGATGCCGCAGGAGCAGTATCAGATGCAGGTGCGTTCCGAGTATATCGAGTCTTCTGAGATTGCCAACCTTATGGTTACGATGACCCCGCAGGGGCAGCAGGTCTTTATCCGCGACATCGCTACCGTCAAAGATACTATCAAAGACCTCTCGCTCGATGAGAAGACCAACGGCCGTGAAGCCGTGCGTCTTATCATCGCCAAACAGACCGGTGCCAACACCGTGCAGGTCTGCCGCGATGTGCGCAAAGAGCTCGCTCTCATTCAGAAACAGCTCCCTACCGACGTCAAGATAGAGAAGATCTACGACTCCTCGGAGAATATTCAGAACTCCATCAACTCCCTCGAGGAGTCCGTACTGTACGCCCTCCTCTTCGTGGTACTTGTGGTGCTCTTCTTCCTCGGCAAGTGGCGTGCCACCCTCATCATCGGTATCACCATTCCTATCGCCCTTATTGTGGCGTTTATCTATCTGGGCGTAGCCGACTCGTCTATCAACATCATCTCGTTCTGCTCCCTCACCATCGCTATCGGTATGGTGGTGGACGATGCCATCGTGGTTTTGGAGAACATCACCCGCCACGTGGAGCGCGGCGAAGACCCGCATGAGGCGGCCATCTATGCCACCAACGAGGTCTGGGTCTCGGTTATCGCTACCACCCTCGTGCTTGTGGCGGTCTTTGTGCCGCTGACCATGCTGACGGGTATGGCGGGTATCATGTTCCACGAACTCGGCTGGATTGTCACCGTCGTATGCTGCACCTCCACGGCTGTGGCCATCTCCCTCACCCCGATGCTCTGCTCCAAGCTGCTCAAGGCTAAGAAAGTGCATGTGGACGAGGACGGCAACCTCATAGACGATGAGGCGGGCAGGAAGAATTTCTACGAGCGCACCGTGGTGCGTATGCTCGATGTTATCGACGAGTATTATGCCAAGTCGCTCGGCTGGTGCCTCCGTCACAAGGCCGTCACCTTCCTTATCCTTGCAGCCTTCTTTATGGCCTCGCTCATACCTGTCTTCATGGGCAAAATTGGTACCGACTTCATGCAGCAGCAGGACAACGGACGACTCTCTGTCACGGTCAAACTGCAGCGCGGTACGCGTATCGAGGAAACCCTCAAGACAGCCCGACGGCTTGAAGCCCGCTTTGTGCAACTCGTGCCGGAGATTGAACTTATCAACACCTCCGCCGGATCCAACGATGACGCTTCTATCGCCGCCCTCTTCTCTTCGACGATGAACAATAAGATCAGTATGACCGTCCGTCTCCCCAAGAAATGGGAGCGCGACCGCGACATCTGGACCATTGCCGAGATTCTGCGCCGCGAAATGGCTGACTATCCTGAAATCATCGAATATCAGTGCAACGTCTCGTCTGGTGGACCCGGCGGCGGAGGCAACACCGTTGACCTTGAAATCTACGGCTACGACTTCGACCGTACCTCCCAACTCGCCGAGCAGTGCCGCCGGCTTATCTCGCAGCTCCCGGGTGCCCGCGACGTGAATATCTCCCGTGAGGACGACCGCCCCGATATCAAGATTACCGTTGACAAAGAGAAAGCCTCGCGTCTCGGTCTGTCTTCTGCCACCATCTCCACCTATCTGCGCAACCGCGTGGCATGTATGTCCTGCGGCTACCTGAAGGACGACTGCTCCGAGTACGATATCGTGGTGCGCCTCGACGAGGACGACCGCAACTCTATCTCCGACGTGATGGACCTCAGTATCCCCACCGCCACCGGCA
>JAFUEI010000015.1 GCA_017464025.1 Paludibacteraceae bacterium
AAAATAATGAGGCATTTCAAACGGAAGAAAACAATAAAGTCACTTCAATTTGCCGATGAGAATTATTTTCAGTATCTTTGCGCCGATTTTGTGACGGGCGAAGAAACAAAAAATCCAATAAATATATGAAAACAAAACATGTATTTCTGATTGCATTGACCATTATGACAGCATCATGCAGCAAACAACAGACTACGGGTATCGACTTGCAGAATCTTGATACCACCGTTATCGCGCAAAACGATTTCTACCGCTACGCATGTGGCGGATGGATGGAGCGCAACCCGCTTACGGCGGAATACAGCCGCTTCGGCTCGTTCGACAAACTGGCAGAGAACAACCGCAAGCAGCTCAACGAACTCATTGAGGGCATTGCCGCCAAGCCGCAGCGTCAAGGCACTCTCGGGCAGAAGATAGCCGACATCTACAATCTGGCCATGGACACTACACGCCGCAATGCCGAAGGCATCGAGCCGCTGCGCGAGAGTCTGGATGCCATAGCGGCTATCAGCGACCGCAGCCAACTGTCGTTAGCCTTAGGCAAATCGATGGACTATGCTTTGTGGGCGATGTATGTTGATGCCGATGAGCTGAACAGCTCGATGAACATCCTGAAGACCTATCAGGCCGGCTTCGGTTTGGGAGAGAAGGAGTATTACTTCGACGAGGATGAGAACACGCTCAAGATACGCAATGCCTATCAGCAGCATATTGCGCGCATGTTCGGTCTGTTCGGTTATGCCGATGGCGACGCGCTGGCACAGACCGTGATGCGTCTGGAGACGCGTCTGGCAGGTGCCGCCAAGACCAATGTGGAACTGCGCGACCCGATGGCCAACTACAACAAGATGTCTATAGCCGACCTCAAGACATTAGTGCCTGAAGTGGACTGGGACGTATTCCTCGGGGCGATGAATATCCATACGGACAGCGTGAGCGTTGGACAGGTGAAGCACCTGCAGGAGGCCGGCCGCATGCTGGCGGAAGAGCCGCTTGAAGACCTCAAGACGCTTTTTGCCTGGCAGACCATCAACGGGGCCGCAGCCTATCTGAGCGACGAGATTTATATGGCCAATTTTGATTTCTACGGGAAAGTGCTCTCCGGAAAGGAAGAGCCCAGTCCGCTCTGGAAACGCGCCGTGAGCACTGTCAACGGGACGCTGGGCGAGGCCGTAGGACAGGTGTATGTGAAGAAGTATTTCCCGCCTAAGGCAAAAGCCCGCATGGTGCAGTTAGTGAAGAATCTGCAGACAGCACTGGGCGAGCGTATAGACGAGCAGGACTGGATGTCGGATACCACCAAGCAGCAGGCTCACGAGAAGCTGGCGACCTTTTACGTAAAGATAGGCTATCCTGACAAGTGGCGCGACTATAGCGACCTGCAGATTGACAAGGCCGAGTCTTACTATGCCAACCTGCAACGGGCGGCCAAGTTTGAGCAGGAGTACAGCCTCAGCTTCATTGACAAACCCGTGGACCGCGACAAGTGGTACATGACTCCCCAGACAGTGAATGCCTACTACAACCCCTCTACCAATGAGATCTGTTTCCCTGCAGGTATTCTTCAGTATCCTTTCTTCGACATGAATGCCGACGATGCCTTCAACTACGGGGCTATCGGCGTTGTCATCGGACATGAGATGACCCACGGCTTCGACGACCAGGGAGCACAATTTGACAAGGATGGCAATCTGCACAACTGGTGGACGGAAGAAGACAAGAAGAAGTTTGAAGCACGGACCCGTGTGATGGCAGCATTCTTCGACAAGATAGAGGTGGCCCCCGGCGTATATGGCAACGGAGAGCTCACGCTGGGTGAGAACATAGCCGACCACGGCGGACTGAACATATCGTTCCAGGCTTTCCGTAATGCCACCCAAAAGCATCCTTTGCAGGTGCGTGACGGCTTTACGCCCGAGCAGCGTTTCTTCCTGGCCTATGCCAACCTGTGGGCAGGCAATATCCGTCCGGAGCAGATACTGGTGCAGACCAAGTCGGACCCCCACTCGCTGGGCAGGTGGCGAGTCAATGGTGCGCTACCGCATATCAATGCCTGGTATGAGGCATGGAACGTAACGCCCGAGAGTCCGCTCTACGTGGCTCCTGAAGACCGTGTAAGCATTTGGTAAACCATGTTGGCAGAAATTATCTCATACGCCCTTGTGCTCCACTCGGTGGTGCCGGTGCGCAGCCAGCCTTCGGAAGGTGCGGAGCAGGAGACACAACTGCTGTTTGGCGAGACGTGTGTCATTACGGAAGAGCTGTCCCGCTGGTACAAGATTCGTAACGACTACGACGGGCAGACCGGCTGGGTGGACTTCAAGATGGTGACGCTCGTTTCCGAGGAAGAATACCGCCGCTATTGTGCGTCGGACCTTACCGCTGTCGTGCGTATGCCTATGGCCTATGCTGTCAGTGAGGGAAACGGACAGACCTTTCCTCTGACGGCAGGCACTCGGCTGAGCAACTATAAGGACGGACAGTTTGAAGTGCTGGGCAGCCGCTTCCGTATCGACCCTGACATGGTGGCGGCAACGCCCTTGGAACTGACACGTGACAACTTCATGCAGACGGTGCGCTTCTTCCTCAATATCCCCTACCTATGGGGAGGAAAGAACTGTATGGGAATGGACTGCTCGGGCTTTTCGGGCGTGCTGCTCTCGCTGTTCGGCAAGCGCCTGCTTCGTAATGCGCGTGAGCAAGTGACGCAAGGTACCGAAGTGGGTTTCCTGCAGGAGGCCCGATGCGGCGACCTCGTGTTCTTCGACCATCACTCCATCAATCCCGACAACACGGCTATCTCTCATGTAGGTATCCTGCTCTCGCCCGATACGGTGATTCACTGCTCGGGACGCGTCAAGGCGGAGCGTATCGACACAAACGGCATTATATCTGCCGAGACAGGGCAATATACCCACGACTTGCGTGCCATCCGGCGCTACTGACGGATAAGGTATATATGACAATAACAGCGCATCTCCGAAGGGGATGCGCTGTTGCTATAAATGTCACTGAGTGTCTCAAGCTTTTACGCGCTCGCAGTAGCTGCCGTCGCGGGTATCCACACGGATAATTTCGCCTTCGTTGATGAAGAGGGGAACGCGTATTTCTGCACCGGTCTCCAGCTTGGCAGGCTTGAGGGTGTTGGTAGCGGTGTCGCCCTTCAGACCGGGCTCGGTGTAAGCCACTTGCAGTTCCACCTTCGTGGGCAGTTCGGCAAAGAGTACGGTGTCGGTAGAGGCATCACTTACAACATCGCAAATCATACCTTCTTTCAGGTAGTCAACACCTGTGATAAGGTCGTGAGCGATAGGAATCTGCTCGTAGGTCTCCTGGTTCATGAAGATGTAGTCGGCACCTTCCTGGTAGAGATACTGGTAGGGACGGCGCTCCACGCGGACGTCTTCCAGCTTCTCGCCGATATTGAAGCGGCGCTCCAGCACACGGCCGTCAACCACATCCTTGAACTTAACGCGCATGATGGTGTTGCCCTTGCCGGGTTTTACATGCAGGAATTCGATAACGAAATACAAACGGCCGTCCATACGGATGCAAACGCCGTTCTTGATGTCTTGGGAGTTAATCATAATATGAAGTGTTTATAATGTTGGTTTTCTTTTGCGGCGCACATGCTCTGAAAGGCATTCAGCCAAGAGATAGAGAAGCGGGTATATTTTGACGGTGCAAAGTTAATATATTTTTTGCAATCACGCAACATGTCGGTCTCAACAGTAGCGCTTTGTCAGCATGTCGCATAATTCGGGCACACCTTCGGCCGCCCGTTTGCGGATATGCATGACGCGGTCTTTGTAAGACCCGAACTTCGGCAACCCGGGGTCAACCACGTAAACGGGCGTATTCATCGGTACATATTGCAGCAGTGAGGCGGCCGGATAAACATTGAGCGAGGTGCCCACTACGACGAACAATTCGGCTTCCGAAGCGATGCGGATGGCTTGGTCGAACATGGGTACGCCTTCGCCAAAGAATACGATATACGGTCTGAGCAGCGATCCGTCGGGATGGCGTGCGTCAAGAGGCTGCTCCCAGCCTGGGCAGGGAACGGTGGCCAATTCGTCGTATGACGAGCGCAGTTTCGTAATTTCGCCGTGCAGGTGTGTGATGTGTGTGGAGCCTGCCCGCTCGTGGAGGTCATCGATGTTCTGCGTGACCACTTGCACGTCGAAGTGCCGCTCCAGTTGCGCTATTGCCAGATGGGCGGCGTTGGGCTGCTTCTCCAGCACCTCTTTGCGGCGCTGGTTGTAGAAGTCAATGACGAGAGGACGGTTGCGCTCGATAGCCTCATGGGTGCACACGTCTTCAATGCGATACTTGTCCCAGTAGCCGTCTGCATCGCGGAAGGTGGACAGGCCGCTATCGGCACTGATGCCGGCACCTGTAAATACTACGATTCGTTTCATAAAGCAAGGGTGTTTTGGTTTGCGTTGCAAAGATACGAAAAATTTGCGTATTCCAATAATTTGCACTAATTTTGCAGCCACTTTAACAATACAATGCAACTATGCTGAAGAATATCCTTGCAGTAACCGGCAAGCCCGGATTGTTCCGCCTTGTAAGCCGCGGCAACAATATGCTCATCATTGAATCGCTGGAAGACGGCAAACGTATGCCCACTTATGCCCGTGACAAGATAGTCAGTCTGGCCGATATTTCGATGTTTACCACGGGTGAAGACAAGCCGTTGCACGAGGTGCTGACCGCTCTTTACACCAAGCAGGAGGGAGCTCCTGTCGGCTTCGAGGCCAAGAAGGCCGACAACGAGCAGTTGCGCGGCTTCTTTGCGGAAGTGGTGCCGGACTTTGACCGCGACCGCGTATATCCGTCGGACATCCGCAAACTGATCCAGTGGTACAACCTGCTGCTGAAAGCAGGCATTACCGACTTCTCCGTAGAGGAAGAGGGTGGCGAAGAGACAAATGAGGAAGGTGCAATCAAGAGGGAAGAGGCTCCCAAGAAGGCAGCTCCCAAGCAGCAGGTGAAGACGCAGAAGTCGGCCGCCGTAAGCGCCAAGACGGGCGTGGGGGCCAAGCGCGGATAATACCGGCAAGCAACTTCAAAAACATATATCCGCAGACCGTATCAGGTGACTGCCAATGAAGTAATCAATATCATAGAATCTGTAGCGCCGCTGAGTCAGCAAGAGGGGTGGGATAATTCGGGGTTGCAGGTTGGGCAGAGGGCGACCGTTGTCACCCGCGTGTTGCTTTGCACCGACCTGACAGAGGCTGTGCTTGACGAGGCGCAGCGGAAAGGCTGTGAGATGATAGTCTCCCACCATCCGCTGTTGTTTCACGGGCTGAAGACCGTGGAGGGGCTTACGCCGCAGGAGCGTTGCGTCATTCAGGCTATACGGCACAACATCGTGCTCTATTCGTCGCATACGGCGATGGACACATGGTTGCATGGCGTGAGCGGGCGCATGGCCGACAAATTAGGTATTACGGATTATCAGATTCTGTCTTCCACAGGAGAAGGCACGGGGCTTGGCGTGATAGGGACGCTTCCGACGCCGATGACAGAGGAAGAGTTGCTGGCACTGGTGAAGCGCACTTTCCGCGTGCCGGCTGTGCGCTATGTGTCGGGCGCTTGTCGTCCGGTCAGCCGCATCGCCATGTGCGGCGGGGCAGGCAGCGAGTTTGCACAAGAGGCGTTTCGTCAAGGGGCGGAGGCCTACTTGTCGGCCGACTTCAAATATCATGAGATGCAGGCATGGGAAAACCGTCTTCTTGTGATGGACATCGGCCACTTTGAGAGCGAGCAATACACCAAAGAAGTATTCCGCGACCTGCTGGCGGGCCGTGTGGATTGCCTCTTCGCCGAGACCGACCGCAGCCCTGTGCGCTACTTCTGAAGAACCCACCGCTAAACATAACAACAAACAAATATTATAACAATGGAACAGGAAAAACAGGAAATGACCAACGAGCAGAAACTGCGCATGCTCTATGAGCTGCAACAGGTTGACTCGAAAATCGACGAGCTCCGCATTCTTCAGGGCGAGCTCCCCATCGAAGTGAAGGATATGGGTGACGAGGTGGAAGGCCTCAAGACCCGTCTGAAGAACATCGAGAACGAGATTAAGGAACTTGAGACCCAAATCAGCGACCGCCGTGTGCAGATTGAGAATGCGAACGCCGCCATCAGCCGCTACAAGGAGCAGCAGGACAACGTGCGCAACAACCGCGAATACGACAACCTGACCAAGGAAATCGAGTACCAGTCGCTCGAGATAGAGCTCTGCCAGAAACGTATCAAAGAGTACACCGCCACCCTTGAAGCCCGTCAGGCCGACAAGGCCAAGACCATAACCGACATTGAGGATCGTACGGTGGACCTCAACCAGAAGAAGGCCGAACTGAACGATATCCTCTCGGAGACGAAGGAGCAGACCGAGGCCCTCATGGCCCGCTCACAAGAGATAGAGGGGCAGATTGAGGACCAGCGCGTGCTGACTGCCTTCAAGCGTATCCGCAAGAATGCCCACAACGGTCTGGCCGTTGTTACGGTGGAGCGCGACGCCTGCGGCGGCTGCCACAACAAGATTCCTGCACAGCGCCAGCTGGATATCCGTCTGCGCAAGAAGATTATCGTGTGTGAATACTGCGGGCGAATTCTTATAGACACCGATATGGCCAACGAGGTCCGCAGCGAAGAGACAAAATAACCGTTTTCATCGGGAAAACAGCAGGAGGGTGCAGCCACGGCTGCACCCTTTGTTAATATCCTTTGGTGTCGTTGGTGTTTTTTCATTCGCGTAATCTTGCGCTATCTGAAAAATATGTTTACCTTTGCAAGCACTAACCGAAACACTCCTTTCCCTATGTTTTCCGAACGAGACACCCAGGGCCCGCGCCTTCGCAGAGGCTCTATCGAGGTGGTATGCGGCTCGATGTTCTCCGGCAAGACCGAAGAGCTGATACGCCGCATGAAGCGGGCGCAGTTTGCCAAGCTGCGCGTTGAGATATTCAAACCCGCTATTGACGTGCGCTATTCCGAAGAAGAAGTTGTGAGTCACGACCGTCGTGCCATTCCATCGACACCCGTAGAGTCGTCAGGAAGCATCCTGCTGCTGTGCAGCGATGTGGATGTGGTGGGCATTGACGAGGCCCAGTTTTTTGATGACGGGATAGTGGATGTATGCAGTGAGCTTGCACGCAGAGGGATACGCGTTATCGTGGCCGGTTTAGACATGGACTACCAGGGCAAGCCATTCGGCCCCATGCCCGCCCTGCTGGCCATTGCCGAAGACGTATATAAGACCCATGCCATTTGTGTCCATTGCGGCGACCTTGCCTACGTCTCCCACCGCTTGGTGGACAGCAACAAGCGCGTGCTGCTTGGCGAGACCGAGAAATACGAGCCGCTCTGCCGTCACTGCTATGAAAAGGCCCTCCGCGGCGAACAACCCGTCTGATGCTCTTCGACGTCATACTTCCTCTGGCTTTTGAGGGGGTGTTGACTTACAATATCCCCGATGAAACCGCCCTTTCCGATACCTGGGAAGGGCGGCGCGTGCTGGTGCAGGTAGGGCGGAAGAAGGTATATACGGGCATTGTATGGCGGCAGCATACCGACCCGCTGTCAGACGAGGTGGAAGTGAAAGACATACTGGCCCCGATAGATGCAACACCGATGGTGACTTCGGTGCAACTGCGGCTGTGGGAGTGGATGGCATCTTACTACATGTGCACCTTTGGGGAGGTGATGAAAGCCGCTCTGCCCGCCGCCATCAGGCCCGAGAGCGAGACCCGCGTCCGGAAAGTGGCGGGCTTTGAGAGCGAGAAGCCTCTGACCGCTACACAACAACGCCTTTTGGATTTATTAGCCGACGGGAAGGAAAAGAGTGTTGATGAGATAGGCCGTATCATAGGGATGAAGCATGTGCTTGCTGCTTTGCAGAAGCTGCAGGAGGCCGGGGCCGTGGAGACGGGCGAGCGGGTGAGTGACCCCTACCGCGCCAAGACAGAGGTGCGGCTTCGCCTTTCTGACGCCTGTGCGGCTTCGGAGCAAACGCTTCATCTTATGTTAGATGCGTTAGAGCGCTCGCCGCGCCAACAGCAACTGATGCTGGCATTTCTGCACTACAGCGAGGGCGGGCAGCCGGTGCGCCGTGACGAGCTGCTGGCCTTGACCGGCATATCCGCTTCCGTATTGAAGGGCCTTACAGACAAGGGACTACTCATACAGGAGAAACACACCGTAGGGCGGCTGAAGACCGTTGAGTGCGTGCGTCCGCCCAGTCCGCTTACCGCTGTGCAACAAGAGGCCTTGAGGCAGACGGAAGAGGAATGGAAGCAGCACGATGTGGTGTTGCTTCACGGCGTGACGGGCAGCGGGAAGACGGAGCTGTATATCCACCTTATCAAGCAGATGCTGGAGCGCGGGGAGCAGGTGCTCTATTTAGTGCCAGAGATAGCCCTTACCACCCAACTTACGGAGCGCCTGCGTGCAGTGTTCGGTCCGCAGCTGTCGGTGTATCACTCGCGCTTCACGGACAACGAGCGGGTGGAGACCTACCGCAGTCTGCTTGCCTCCGGCGGCGGGCGGCTTGTGCTTGGCGTGCGCTCTTCCGTGTTTCTTCCGTTTACTGCATTGGGTCTTGTGATTGTGGACGAGGAGCATGACAGCAGCTACAAGCAGCAGGATCCGGCCCCCCGTTATCATGCGCGCAACACGGCCGTGATGCTGGCCCGTATGACAGGGGCCAAGGTGCTGTTAGGCACAGCGACGCCTGCCGTGGAGACTTACTACAATGCGCAGCAGGGCAAATACGGCTTGGTGGAGCTGACGGAGCGGCACGGCGGCCTGCAGCTGCCTGCGATACGGTTGATAGATACGAAGCGGCAGTATCACCGCAAGGAGATGCAGGGTCACTTCGCCGACCCGTTAGTAAGCAGAATGGCCGATGAAATCGGGCGTAAGAAACAGATTATTGTCTTTCAGAACCGGCGCGGCTATGCCCCATGGACAGAGTGTCCGGCGTGTGCCTGGGTGCCGCGGTGCGTCAATTGCGACGTGAGCCTGACGCTTCACCGGCGTCAGAATGTGTTGAGTTGTCATTACTGCGGTTACACGATACCTGTACCAACCGTTTGTCCAGCCTGCGGGCAGGCTGCTCCTTGTGACAGGGGCATAGGCACCGAGAAAGCGGAGGATGAGCTTCGTGAACTCTTCCCTCAGGCCCGTATCGCGCGTATGGACCTTGACACGACCCGCAACAGGAGCGGCTACCAGCGGCTGATAGACGACTTTGCCGCCCACCGCACCGATATACTGGTAGGCACGCAGATGGTGACAAAGGGTCTGCATTTCGACGATGTGAGCACGGTAGCGGTGCTGAATGCCGACAGTCTGGTAAACAAGCCTGACTTCCGAAGTACGGAGACGGCCTTTCAGATGCTGGAGCAGGTGAGCGGCCGAGCAGGCAGAACGGGGGAGCAGGGCGAGGTGTATATACAGACATCCTGCCCGGACAACGATCTCTACCGCCGCGTGGCACTGCATGACTACAAAGGGCTGTATGCCAAGCAGATAGTAGAGCGCAGCGACTTCAAGTATCCGCCCTTCTACCGGCTGCTGTCGGTAAGCGTGAAGCACCGCGACCAGAAGAAGGCAGAGGCCGTGGCCGCCGCCTTGCAAGCAAAGCTGCAGGCCGTGTTCACCCACCGGTGCTCACGCGTGACCGAGCCGGCCGTGGGCAGGCTGCAGAACATGTATATCCGGCATATCCTGCTGAAGATAGAGGCCTCGGCTCCGGCCGGCAAGGCCAAGGAGCTGCTTAAGGAAGAGATAAGACGGATCCGTCAGACCGCAGACGGGAAGAGTGCGGTAATCTATGTGGATGTTGACCCGGTATAGGTGCGTATGAAACAGATGAAAGGCATAGCGGCACAGAGCTCCGTATGGTGGAAAGTGTGCCAGTTTGTGATGCTGACGGTGGTGTGCACACTGTTGGCTCTTGGTGTGTGGGCAGCCGTATGGCATGGCAGTCAGTCGGTCTTCTCACTGAAGATGATGCAGATGCTGCAGACGACGGGGACCTTCATGCTACCCTGCTTTGCGGGAGCCTACCTATGGAGCGAAAAGCCGATGGAATGGCTTCATATAGACAGGGGAACGGATTGGCGTGCGGTAGGAGTAGTGGTGGTGCTGATGCTGTGCGCGGTGCCGGGCGTGAACCTGTTGGCGTGGCTGAACGGGAAGATGGAGCTGCCGGCTTTTCTGAGCGGGTTGGAAGAACTGATGAAAGCGCAAGAGGAGGCAGCGGGAGAACTGACGGAGCGCTTCATACGCGCCGATTCCATCGGTGAATTGCTGCTTAACGTCTGCCTCATGGCCCTGCTGCCCGCTTTCAGCGAGGAGTTGTGCTTCCGCGGGACGCTCTTCACGCTGTTTTCGGGAAAAGGCAACCGCCACGTAGCCCTATGGGCTGTGGCTATTCTGTTCTCGGCCATTCATTTCCAATTCTACGGTTTCGTGCCGCGCATGCTGTTGGGGGCACTCTTCGGCTATATGCTGTTGTGGAGCGGAAGCCTCTGGTTGCCAGTGTTAGCACATTTCGTGAACAACTGCACGGCCGTGGTGCTGTATAACCTATACTATATGCGGGGCCGGAATACGGACGAGATTGACATGTTCGGCACAGAGGATACATGGTGGGCAGGCATCCTGAGTCTGCTACTTACAGCCGTGCTGATTGCCGTGCTGCACCGAGTGCTGCATTCTTCCCGCCGCGCCTGAGAAAAGAAAAGGCTTACTTATACTAAGGGGTGTATATGGAGTATATAGAGTATATGGAGTAAAATATAGACATTTAATGTTTAATTGATTTACTATTTAATTGTATGGTTATGGAAGAAAAACGTGTATTTCTGAATGGGCCGGTGGTGTCCGGATGGGTGATAAGCGTACTGATGGGGGTGATGATGGTGGTGATGGCGGGATGTGCGGGGGGATGGAAGGGTGAGGCGCGGTACCGGATAGGGGTGAGCCAGTGTTTGGACGACGCATGGCGTCAGAAGATGAACTATGAGATGGAGCGTGAGCTGCTGCTTCATCCGGACATGATGCTGTCGCGGCGTATAGCGTACGGCAGCAACGCGTTGCAGTGCGCGCAGATAGACAGCTTCGTGAGCGAGCGTGTGGACCTGCTGATAGTGAGTCCGAACGAGGCGGAAGAGGTGAAGCCGGCGGTGACGCGTGCGTACAGGGCGGGGATACCGGTGATAGTGGCGGACCGGAGAGTGACCGGCGAGGAATGGACGGCGTTTATAGGCGGTGACAACTACAAGGTGGGTCAGCTGATGGCCCGCTGGATACGTGAGAAGAAGCCTGTGCACGTGCTGGAAGTGGCGGGTCTGCCGGGTTCGACGCCGGCCACGCTGCGTCACAAAGGCATGACAGACGGTTTGCCGGAGGGCATAGAGGTGCACAGCGTGATGGGGAGCTGGTACAGAGAGGAAGCGTATGCGGTGGTGTCGGACTACCTGGCAAAACAGGGCGAGGCGGATGTGATAGTGGCGCATAACGACCTGATGGCGATAGGTGCGGCGGAGGCCGTGCGTGACAGCAAGCGCTATGTGGGGCGTAAGATACCCATCATGGGTGTGGACGGCATCAAGCCCGGCTTGCAGGCGATAGTGGACGGTCTGACGGAGTGCACGGCGACGTATTCGTCGCGGGGTGACATGGTGATAGACGCAGCGGCGCGCATACTGCACGGCGAGCCTTACGTGCGCGACACGGTGTTGGAGACGACATTAGTGGACATAAAGGCAGCGTATCCGATGCTTCGGCAGGACGAGGCGATTACACGGGACTTGGAGACGCTGCATCTGGTACAGACCCAATCGGAGAACCGGTGGAAGCAACTGAAGCAGGACAAGAGGATATTGTTCCTGTGTTTAGTCGTCTCTTTTGTTCTGCTGCTGCTGGCTTTCGGGTATATCATCTTCCGGCAGAGCCGGTTGCAGACGGAGATAAAGCAGGAGATACTGCCGCAGCTGGAGACGATGCAGGAGGCCATTCAGCTGAGCCGCAGGGACGAGGCCTTTGCGGAGCGCATGAAGCAAATTGTTGACGAGCACGTGACGGACCCGAACCTGAATGTGGAGTATTTGGGGTCGATGCTCCAGCTGAGCCGGACGCAGTTGTTCAGGCGCGTGAAGGCGGTGACGGGGAAGGGGCCGTTGGACTATATCCGAGAACGGCGGCTGATACGGGCGGACCAGCTGCTCTACACGACGGACATGACGATACAGCAGGTGGCGCTGGAGATGTGCTTCTCGTCGGCGAGTTATTTCTCGAAGTGCTACAAGGAGTATTTCGGACATCTGCCAAGCGAGCGGTGAGCGAAGGAGAGGGGGGAGATTGGGGGAGAGGTGAGATTGGCGGGTGTTTTTTTAAGATAATAACGGGGTTTATTTGCAAGATTTAATAAAAAGGCGTAACTTTGCACGCTTTTAGGGGGGTATGCGGTTTGCCTTAGCCGAGAGAGGGGAATAGGGGGAAAATAGGAGGGGTGGAAAATAAGGTCCGCATGAATGAGACAGCGTGAATAGGAAGAATGAGGGAGCGAGACATAAAAAAGGGAGCGAGGCTCCCTGCATAAACAAAAAAAGCTACATGCAGAACATGTAGCAAACAAACGGACGACAGAATGAAACACGGGGGGGGAGATTGGTGAGGCGGGAGGACAGCGGAAACGTCGGGCGTCTGAGGACCGCTGTCGGGATATTATCCCGACACAATGGACGCTGATCAGGCCAATGATGCGCGTGTGACCTCGGAGACGGAGCTGTCGGGATATTATCCCGACACAATGGACGCTGGTAGTCTGATGGAAGGACGCTGATAGTCTGACGTAAGGGATGCAAGAATAGAAGAAAGGGGCGTATGGTACGGCGATGGTGCGTGATATTGTTTGTGCTGGCTGTGAGCAGCCAGCTACAGGTATGCCCGGAGGAAGGGAATACTTCTCGGGAGGGGATTACTTTGCAGGAGGGGAATACTTCTCCGGAGGGGATTGTTTTACGGGAGGGGGATGCTATTCAGGAGGGGATTGGGTTGGCGGAGCAGGGGAGAATGGAGGAGCCGGACAGGTTGGCGGAGGGGTTTGAGCGGGTGAGTCTGGTGGTGGCGGAGCCGGGGAGCGTGCTGTACACGATATTGGGACATGCGTGTCTGCACATGGAGTGTCCGTATTACGGGATAGACTACATATACAGCTATGAGAGTGAGGATGTAAGGGGAAAGGTGGGGCGTTTTCTGCTGAACGACCTGAAGATGGGGATGTACTATATAACTCCGAAGGAGTATATAGAAGACAACAGGCGCGAGGGCCGAGGTGTGGCGAAGTACAGGCTGAACCTGCCGGCGGAGGTGGAGATGGAGCTGTGGCGGGTATTGGACGAGCGGGTGGATGAAGGCAGCGAGTTGGAATATGACTACATAAAAAGGGGCTGCACGATATCGATTGTCCATAATTTAGACATAGCTGTGGCAGCCGCCAACCGCCTGCACGAGGAGCCGGTATATACACTCAGATACCCGAAATGGGACAAGGGCTTTGACCGGACACTGCGCGAGATTGTGTATGACAACGCCCCCAAGGGGTGGCAATTGTTTTACGCGATGACCTTAGTAGGCGGGCAGGTGGACAACCCGAATCTGAAGAAGAAAGACAAGCTGATCATACCGTCGGACCTTGTGAGGATATGGAAGCAAACGACGATAAACGACATACCGCTGATAACGGAGGAGCCGGAAGAACTGCTGCCGGCGGAGCACAGGTATCAGGGCGAGGCATTTACGCCGTTGCATGCGTCGCTGATTGTATTATTGTTAGCGATAGTGGGGCTGTTTTGTAAGAAGCCGTATGTTGACTGGTGCATCCTCGGTTTGCAGACGGCGCTGGGCTGCCTGATGGTGTGGCTGCTTGTGATGCCGATAGCAGGTTCGGAGTGGAGCTGGCTGATTATCCCCTTCAATCCGCTGCCGGCGATATGCTGGAGATGGAGACGGTATTGGGCGCTACCATACGCGGTCGTGATTGCTGTATGGTGTATCGGTATGGTGTTGGCACCGCACAGGTTGGTGGAATATGCGCATCTGGTTCTGGCTGCCAGTTTTGCGCTTGTATTGGTGAAAACCCTCTTCGGTTCCCCCACAGGGGGAAGGAAACCATGCGGGTGTGAGGCAAGAACTTGAAAATAACAGACTTGAAATAACAGCTTTGAAAATAAATACTCGACTATGAGAACGAGCAAAAGGATATGGGTGATAGTGCTATTGGCAATCACCGGATTGAGTTTTACAGGCGTTGAAGAAGCGTTGGCCGGCAATGCTTATTCGGACGGTCGTGCCTATCTGCGTCAGGGTTCGCCGCAAAATGCAGGAAAGGTGTATGTCAGCACCTCTTCCTCTACTCCCGCAGCGAGTGCATATAAGACATGTAACACGGTGCAGACTTCAGAGAGTACTACGCCGTGTGCCACGGCTCAGGTAGAGGGTGAGAATAAAAAGACCACCTATCATTTCTGGGCGCAAGCGAATACGGGCTATAAGTTCACGGGTTGGTACACCTCTACCGGTACGCTTGCGACAACCGACGTCCACTACAGCGGAAGCGTAACCTCCGGTACGGCAGGTGGCAGCGACACGCATGCCTACTTGGACATGCACGCAAGTTTCATCAAGATTATACAGATGAGTTTCGTCCGTCCGGAGAACGGTTCGTTCACTATCAATCATAACGGTTCGGAGGTGGCTAACTATGCCTCTTTCACCTTGGACGGGACAGTGAGACTGACAGCACTTCCGGCGGACGGCTACAAGTTGCGCGGCTGGTACACCACCACCAACGGCGGCGCGACGAAGAGCTATTTTGCGTTCGGCACTACCTGCGAGCCGAACTTCACGAGCAATGTGACCATCGGTGCCGATTTCGTGCCGGACGACGGCAAGGCCACCTTCTGGAACCAGAACACCAACAAGATTTACACAAATCTGAATACGGCGAATACTGAGGCATTGAGCGGGCACGTGATAGTTGTCGTGAGCGACGGTGTGCTGGGAGCCGGTACTTATACGATTAAATCCGGCGTGACGCTGCTCATCCCGTATAACGAGACTTATAACCTAATGACGACACCGAAGGTGCAACACTATGGATCGGCAAGTTCGGCACCGGCGCTGTCGGCCTTCCGCAAACTGACATTAGCGGCGGGAGCGGTGATCAACTGTTCGGGCAATATCTGTATCGGCGGTCAGCAGACGGCGGTGAACGGCGGTAACCCGACATCGCAGGTTTGCGGAGCAGCAGGTGTGCTGGATCTGTCGCGGGGTGGCATCATCAACATGAATAGTGGCAGTAATCTGTATGCCTGGGGCTTCGTGAAGGGTCAGGATATGGACCAAGGCAACAACACGTCGGCATCGGGTGTAGGAGAGATTAATGCCAACAATGGTGCCACCATTTGGGAGGACTTCCAGTGCGGTGAATGGCGCGGCGGTACGGCGAGTTCAACGATATACAGCAACAAGGGGAGTTGGAAATTCTTCCCCTTCCAGAGTTATACTATTCAGAATATAGAGGCACCTGTCAACTATGTATATGGTTCGAACCTTAAATGCCACTGGGCAGTCTTCGGCAACGGATCGACCTTTACGGTAACGTTCCCGTTAGTGGCCAGTTCAGGGTCTCTTTTCACATTGGCTTCGGGGGCTACGCTCCGGAAGTGGTATGACCCGACAACCGACCGCGTATGCTATGAGTTAGGCGGTGGTACATCCTTAGGTGCTCTGAACCTGAATGTGTTGGGCGAGAGTATATCTTCGTCGGACTACAACCTGCCGATACCGGCTAACATGCACATCATCCTGAAATCAGGCAATACACTGACTATTTCCAAACCGATGACGGCGCATGCCGGTGCAGTGGTGGAAGTGAAATCCGGTGCAACGCTGAAGATTAATGCCAAAGTGTATATGTACGATGCCGACGACTGGGACACGTACTGTATGTATGCGTATTACTACCGCACGTACAAGAACCTCACAACCCATTATGACCGCGGAACGGGAACATCGAAAGCCAACCTTGAGGACGCAACGCTGATAGTGGACGGTACGGTGAACGTAGGTGCGCAGATGCTGTATGCCACTGCACACGGGGCGAGCATCATAGGCAACGGCGGAGGTACGTTCATCTATAACACTCTGCCGAGCAACACCACGATGGTGCAATGTAAGGTATTGAGCGACAGGGTGAATGTGAACATCCGCTCGGCGAACCTGAAGAATGATAATGAAAGTTTCACTAAAGGCATTGAATCCACTACTTTCAAGAATATAAACGGGCGGTGGTTCACGAATGCGGCCAGCACGATAAAGTCGAACAAGACCTACGACTTCACGTATATCAAATCGGGCGACGTATATGGCACGGGTGGCACGAACACGACGGTGTCGGCCTGCTATTCGAAAGACAAGACAGGGCTTGCGCTGTGCGACAAATGGGCGAACGTGAAGGCTGACGCCTGCGACAACTGGTGGGTAGGAATAGATGATGGCCATCTTTACAACTACACGCTCAACAATGCCTGGCATCAGTATATCAAGACGGGCTCCGTCACTACCGGTACGGGCGAAGACGCCGTAACGACGGACAGCTATGCCGGCTCAGATGACAAGACTTACAATAGACAGGATTGCGACATCACACAGGACGGGACGATAGACGGCAACTGTCTCTATACTATCGGCGGCGTGAAGAAAGCATTGGTGAATGGCAGTTTCATCGCTGTGGAGAAGAACACAGCAGACGAGGCCTATCACAAGGTCGGGGCTACTACGACGTATTATATCTGTTTTGACGGCTGTGTATGGCATCCGGCAACAAAAGTGTCGGGTAAAGAAAAAGCCTATACAGTTGACGGTACAATATATATATGGTACGACGGTGCATGGCTGGCGGTTCAGAACGATGCGACGGTAGGGCTGTACTATTCGCTGAGCAGCACCAACGTGAAGATTTACTATGAGTATGCAGGCAGCGCGTGGACGCTTGCCACACCGGTGGCGGAGGTGGTGACCTCGGCGGGTACGGAGCAGGTGTATGCCCTTGCGACGGCGATAACGAAAGCGAAGGCGGGTGGGACGAACGTGACGATTCGTCTGCTGAAGAACATGACCATATCTTCCGCCTTCACCTACGACGGAGCCAACAACTGCTCTTTGGACCTAAACGGCTATACGCTCACCGGCACGATTACAAGCATGATAAAAATTAACAATGCTTCTGCTACACTTATCATCAAAGACCAGAGCGGTGCAGGAACAGGTAAGGTATATGCTAACTTTTCGCGCAGCGATGATCACATATATGGCATCAATGTCACAAAAGGACATCTGATTATCAACAGCGGTACGGTGCATATTGAAAACACCCATGCCTCAAAGGGTGCTGTAGGCGTAATAGTATATTCAGGATATAAGTGTACCGTCAATGGCGGTATGATAGAAGTCGTATCGAAAGGTGCATCATACGGTGTATCTACTCAATCGTCAACTACTCCGGTGGTGAATATCAACGGCGGTACGATAGATGTTACCTCTACAGGAACGGTTGATAAGTTAGTGAGCGGAATCTATAGTCAGGGCGGAACAATCAATGTTAACGGAGGTACTATTAACGCACATTCCACATCCTCGAAATACGTTTATGCTATTAATCTCACTAATGGCAATAGCACACTGACTACAACGGGCGGAACGATAAAAGCTTCAGCAGCAAGCATAGATTACGGTGTATATGTGACAGCCGGCTCAACAGCCACTATTAACGGTGGTACTATTACCGCTACCACAACATCCGGTACACCACGAGGCGTTATCTCATACGGAACAACGACTATCAGCGGCGGCACCATAACAGCTACTGCGGGCAGTTCGGATGCACGTGGCGTGTTTGTAGCCAATAACGGAACCACCATCAACAACGGAGCCGTGATTACCGCCAACGCCAATTCCGATGCGCGGGCACTTTATTATGGAAACACCACACCGACGGTTACTGTCAACGGCGGTACATTTACTGCACAAACACTCTCAACGACAGGCGCTTACGGCGTGTATGCCGAGAAAGGAACGGGAACAATCAATGACGGTACTTTCAACGTCACGGCCAAGACCAGCAATGCCTACGGCATGTATGTAACGACGACAAACACGCCGAAACTGACGGTCAACGGGGGAAAGTTCAAGGTTGCAAGTAATGCGGCTTCGCCGACAAATATCCTCTTGTGTAACAATGCTGCCGCAACGGCGGACTTCATTATCAACGGCGGGTATTATAATCTGGCGAAGAATGAGAATGTTACTACAGGTACGGAAGACGGTTATACGACATATCCCAACTTGAGTATAGCCAAATACAAGGCATCGGGCAAACTTGTAAAGGAACTGGATGCGACAGTCGAGGCGAGCCTCAAAACAGAAGGCTACGGATGCAAGGTGGCAGGAAAGGAATATATCGTTACGTGGTGCAAGATGGGAGGCAACACAGGTAGCAACATCCTGAAAACTGAAAAATGGGAAAGCGGTAAGGTGCCTGTATGGACAGGCCCCGATCCTGACTTGAACTCGACAGGCGTAACACGTGTGTTTGCCGGCTGGAATACCGGAACATGGAATGGGGGAACCGCATATCCTCTCGGAACACCATTGCCTGCAATTACAGATCACGATGTTACCTACTATGCGATTAACAGGCCCATTTATGCCGAGGTGATAGCAGGCGGAAAAACCACTCCATATACTGATATTAACACGGCTTTCAATGCCGCTATGGCTTATACCAATGCTACCATTCGCGTTAGAACCCAATTAGGCACAGAGGCAAGTATAAGCAATGGCAGACAGTTGGTATTCAACCCTGAAAATGCCAACTCTATCATTACCCTCGACCTCAACGGACTGTCGTGGACGATGGGTAACAACGCTGATGCCACACTAAATAAGAACATCTACCTTAGTGTCGCTCCGACAAAAGCCAATTGCAAACTCATCATTACCGACAACTCGGCATCCGGCAACGGCTACCTGATGAACAAGCATGCTTATAACGGAACTCTGTATTGTGTTGATGTGGCTAATGGAGGCGAACTGATACTGCAAGGCGGCGGACTGAGGGCAAGCAACACATCTGATGTCTCGGCGGCAAAATATGGTGCAGCTGTGAATGTGGCAAACGGCGGCAAGTTCACTATGACCGGCGGTACGGTTTATTCCACCGATGCTTACTCGCCACGAGGTGTCAATGTGTCGGTTGGTGGTACGGCTGATATAGCAGGCGGCACCATTGAAGCGGTCTCAACAGGAGGTAATGCGTATGGTCTTCTTCCTTACGGAACAGTGTCTGTGGGCGGTACGGCTCATATCAAGGCAACTGCAGCCACCTCTTTGGCATACGCTACCCAAACGCAGGGAACACTGACCGTCAATGGCGGTACTTTTGAAGCAAAAGCCGCAAGCGGCACAAGAGGTTTGTTTGCGCATGCAGGTGGAAAAATAACTGTAGATGGCAATCCGATAGTAAAGACGGAAGTTACTTCCGGCAGCGAGGCCTACGCGGCTTACTCCAATGGTGCCAATAGCGAATTGGTAATCAACGGCGGTTCATTTACTTCTACCGGTATCTCAACATCCGGTTCGATAATGGGTGTTCGTGCTGTATCCGATGGTGTGGTAACTGTCAATGACGGTACCTTCACGCTTAACGGAGGTAACAACTGGACTTTCGGCGCTTTTGCCCAAAGCGGCACAATTAATCTCAATGGTGGTGAGTTTACAATCAACCAACCATCAGGTAGTAATGTGGAGGCTGTCCGTGTTTATCCGACCGGAGTATGTAATATCTCCGGCGGTACTTATACGGTAACGCGAGATGGTGCAGGCAACGCGCTATGTTCGATGGGAGGTACTACCAACATTACGGGGAATCCGGTATTTAATGCATACTATGGTATCAATGTCGGAGGAGCAGTTGTCGCAGCCGGCGATCTTACCGCTACGGTTGTGGTTGACGGCGGAACATATAACACCCAGAGCTGGGGAGTACAATCTATCATAACCAGCAGGAATGAAGCTACGTTAACAGGCTCTATTACCGGAGATGTAACGATATGGGATGGTAAATTTAAAGCACAAAAGACCGGTTATTTTGTTTTAGGTAATACTTCGCCTACAGAGTGTCTGAAGATCCGCGGTGGTTGGTACTCTAACAATTCGAATGGCAAACTTGCCACAGGTAGCGGTAATTATGTTGTTTCGCCGAGTACGGTTCAAACACTCACTTCCGGTGCGGAATTTGATGCCGGTTACAAATATCATGTACTTGCCAAATACAACGTTACCTTCTTGGTCAACGGCAGCAGTACTGTCACGCAGTACAACCGCAACGAGACGCCGGACTTTGGTTCGACGCCTGCTATCAACGACGGCAACACATGGGAGTTTGTAGGCTGGAGTCCGGAGATAGCGCCCGTAACGACGGATGTAACCTATACCGCTGTGTTCAAGAAATATGAGGCGGAGATTATACGGTTAGGGGCATCATCGGGAAAGAAATACGAGCACTTCACTGACGCATGGACCGATGCTTTGAAGCTTGAAAACTGCACCATACGCATATTGAGTAATACCGATGTGGCAACACAGTTGCAATATAACCCCGCCCCTCCGGCCGGCACGACCGAAACGGACGAAGAGTATTTCACGAATGCCACGACCACGCTTGACCTGAACAATCACACACTGGCCTATACAGGTACGGCTGACAGGTTCCTCATTGTCAACAAGGCAGGCTCTGTATTGACCGTTACGGACAATTCAACCGCTAAGGGCGGCAAATTGGATTTTACAAAATCATACAACGGGAATCTGCTTTGTACAGTAGTACAGAATGGCGAACTTGTACTTGAAGGCGGACAAATATCTGCACAGAACACATACGATGGTAAGGCTTCCCGTGCCGTTATGCCATTGGCAAATGCTGTATTCACCGTAAACGGCGGTAAGGTACAGGCTAAGGCCAAAACAGATGCGCGCGCAATCAATAATGACGGCAATGCCACTGTCAATATCACCGGCGGTACCATCTATGCAAGTACGGAATATGCAACAGACACATGGGGAGCGAGTGCTTTCGGTGTCGTCATGTGGAACACGGGAACCACCAACATCAGCGGTAATCCGACCATTACAGTAGAGGCTGCAAGCAGTGCCACCGGCGTTTACGCATACGGTACAACCGGCAAAATCAATATAGATGGCGGTACGATAAATGCGACAACCAAAACAGCAGGTTCAGCGAGGTGTGTTCAGTCTGCAAACAATGGTACAGTTGTCATTAACGATGGTACATTCACTGCGCGTACTGCGACTACGGCGGCATTCGGAGCATACGCGGATACTAACGGCAAAATGACAATTAATGGTGGTGTATTCGATGCTCAAAACGCACTTGGTAATACATCAGAAATTTGGAATATAGAAGGTTTGCGTGTTGCAGCAGGAGCAAATGTGACTGTCAACGGCGGTACATTCACCGCTTCCAAAGGTGCAAGTCCTATGGCAGTAGGTGTTCGCGGTGGTACGACAACTATCAACGGCGGTACATTCAACTCAACGCGAGGTCTGTATGCAATGGGTTATGCCGATGCAACACAAACAGCGACCGTAACCATCAACGGCGGTACCTTCATCGGTACGGCAGAAGCAGTCAGAGTGGAATCTATGTCACGTGATGTTAAGGATGGCGATGGCAATATAACGGCAACTTATAAAGCATATTCCAATGTTACCGTCAACGGTGGTTACTTCTATTCAACGGGTTCATCAATCATTTCTCTAAATCAAAAAAGCGGAGTAACCAACTCAACGCTGGTGCTGAACGGCGGAAAGTATTGCGAGAAATCGGGAACTACCTATAGGGATCAGATTAAGGCGCGCAAAGGTGCGACCACAAGTGATCCTATTGCTATCAACGAGACGGTTGAAGGCAGGAAATATGTTTATGAACTACGGACACCGTTCACCGTAACGTGGAAGGGAGGCACGAGTTACACCCAGACGGAGACGGTGCAGTCGGGTACGACACCGACAAACAACGAATGTACTTCGTTTGTCAAGTCTGACGGCAAGACCTATTACTTCACCGGCTGGACGCCGACTCCGGCACCTGTGTATGGCGACGTGACCTACGAGGCCGAAGGCGCATACTACGAAGCGGAAGTGAAGATAGGCAACGGCGGATGGACCAAATATGCCGACTTCAACGAGGCATGGGAAGCCGTGCAGAACTCAAGCAATGCGACCACGCAGATAAAGCTGCTCAACAATGTGGAGCTTGCCGACAAGATTCTCTACAAGCCTACTGTCGCCAAAGCACGCACAACATTCGACCTCAATAACTTCACCTTGTCGATCGGCGGAACGGCAGACCGTCTGATGGAGTTCAACAAGACGGATGCCATCCTCACCATCACCGACGGCTCGGAGGCGAAGGGCGGAACGCTGTCTATAACACGCACCTCTGCTGCCTCCATTTACACGGTGGTAGTAAGTAGCGGCGAGCTGAAGATGACAGGCGGACGCATCTATGCGCAGAACGACCAGAACGATGCTAACTGGCACCCTGCCATAGCGGTATATGTAGCAGGCAGCGACAATGCCAAACTGACTATGACCGGCGGAACGGTAGAGTCAAATGCTAAGTATCTTGCTTATGGAGTACAGTCATACGGTATCACCAACATCACCGGCGGCACGATAAAAGCCACCTCACCCGGATTGAACAATGGCAGTAGCGCCTACGCCGTAGGTCTATATAGCGTGCAGCGCACAACTACTTTCGGCGGCACTGCCAAGATAGAAGTATCAGGTCTGAAAACCAGCTATGGCGTTATGGCTAACGGCTGGATTAGCAACGACGGGAAAACCATATACAACAGCACTCTCAACATCACCGGCGGTACGATAGATGTGACGGCTACGAATAGTAATGCTGTTGGCATACAAGTCAACGCCACATCCAAATTAGTGAGTGAGACTTACTATGGCGCACACGGCGTTATCAACGTGAGCGGCGGTACGATTAATGTGAAATGTTCTGCTTCATCGGCAACACAGGTGTTTGGAGCACAAGTATCGGCATCTCGGCAATTTGACGAAGCAACGCCCCATAATATGCTGTTGGATGAGAAAGGTGAACTGAATATATCAGGTGGTACATTCACAGTGGATACGCGCAATAACGGTGCATGGGTTAGTAACGGCGGCAATGTGGACATGCTGCGCAGTTGGGGTACGCTCAATGTGACAGGCGGTAATTTCACCATCTATCAGAATTCAGCTCCTGTAGGTGTGAGTTGCTATCGCAACAAAGCGACGGTCAGCGGCAATCCGGTATTTAATATCTATGGTAATGACAGGGCGTATGGCGTAGAGGCTGGTCCGTGGAACAGCGAGGGCTATTGCGATGCCGATGCCGCAAATAACCTTGCTGAGATAGAGGTGAACGGCGGTACATTCAATGTAAATGCAAAAAGCGGTCTTACGATAGGCGCATGGGCATACGGCGGTATCTCCGCCAATAACGCCACAACCGGTACCGGTGCCGGCTATGCGATGAATGCGAAGGTAACAGTCAACGGAGGCGAGTTTATCTGCTACAATCCGACGGCTAATAATTCGCGTATCTTCCGTCAGGAAAACACACGTACAGGGACCTACGGAACAGCCACGGCTGAACTCATCGTTAACGGCGGTAAGTTCAAACCATTGGCAGGTGCTGCTGAGCCTTACACTTCAACCGGCACTCATAATGTCACATTACCGGACAACAACGACAAGCACACCCTACTGACGGGCGGTTATTATGTTACCAACACAGAGTTAGCTACCCATGTGGCAGACACATGCGTTGTCCGCGCTCTGACCGAGGCTGACGCTGAATATGCCGATGGTTATCGCTATGCTATCGGTGTCAACTATGTAGCCCAAGTGAAAGTGGGAAGCACGGTGAAGAAATACACCCTTATGAAAAATGCGTTCGACTATTTTGCTACTGTCAACAACGCTACCCTCACCGTCTTGGACGACTGCAACTTCGACATGGGAGATAAATTCTATAATTTCATCCCTGCAATGGCTAACTGGGTAGGTAAGCTCGACTTGAACAATCATAAGATAACAGGTATTACGACTACCGACCGCTTCTTCAATTGCAATTCCGGCAATGTAAAGACCTTTACCATTACCGACTCTTCCGCAGAGAAAGGCGGTGAGTTCTATTACGAGTCCGCATACTCAGCAGGTACCACTTACGGTTTCTTGTTCTATAAAGGAACCTACAACCTCAATGCAGGCACGCTGCACCTGAAAAAGACTGTAGCACAAGGTGCTCTTGCAGTACGCATTGGTGATGGTTCGTATGATGCTGCTACGCCGTTCAATATGACGGGCGGAAAGATTATCTGCGAAGGCGGATCGAGCGTTACTGGTATTGCTAATTATGGTAGCGTCAACATCTCCGGCGGAGAGGTGAACATAACTTCCACTGCTTCTACTTGGCTTAACGCAATAACCAACTATGCTCATAATTCGAAGGCATCGGAACTGACCATCAGCGGTGCTTCAACGAAGATTATCGCTAAAGCAGCTTCAGGAGCGCAAGCTATTAATATGAGCGGTTTGAATACCACCACTATCTCCGGTGGTACGATTTCGGCTACCGTTTCCGACAAAACTGCACGCGGCATATTAGCAACTGCCGGTACAGCTACTATCTCCGGCTCACCGGAATTCACTGTAACTGCTACAACTTCAGGTGCAAGCGGTATTCTTATTAACGGTTCTGCAACGATAGACATCAGCGGAACGCCTGAGTTTAAAGTTACTGCGGGGACAAGCGCATACGGTATCAAGTCCGAGGCAACGAGTACCACCACCATTGCAGGCGGCACATTCAATGTAACCACTTCGGGCACAGGTAGCTGGGGCTTACATGTCCAGAACGAAACAAATGCCAGTGTGATTAATGTGACCGGCGGCACATTCAATGTTCAAACCACTACGCCGGCAACCTCGCAAACATGGTATAACATTGAGGGTATGCGTATCTATAGCGGAGCAAGCAGTGTGATGAATATCTCCGGCGGAACATTCAATGTGACCAACAACTGCAAGGGTACATCGGCGGCAACAGGAGTGCGCACATTTGACGGGACAGTGAACCTGTCCGGCACGGTAACCATCAACGCGAACCAATGTTTCCGCATCTCTGATACATATATTTCCAACACGACGGCTTATGTCAATGTCTCCGGCGGTACGTTCAACAGCAATTCGTTAGGCATTTATACGAATGAGAAGACAAGCGGCGAGAACAAGAACTCATCCAGCTTCACTATTACCGGAGGTAAGTTCAAGTCGGCCACAGCCAACCATATTGACACCTCCTCGCCTGCTTCGCTGCTGCATATCCAAGGCGGCTTCTTCAACGAGCGCTCCGGCACCAACTCGAAGACCAATCTGGAAAAATATGTCTCCGACCCCTATGAGGTATTCACTCTTGAAGACGGCGATGCCAACAAAGCAGCAGGCTATGCCTACGAGGTATGCGAGAAACGCGTGGCAAAAGTGAAGACAGGCTCTACCACAACCTACTACACCACTGTTCTTGCTGCAATGAATTACGCAAGAACAGTTGCCAACCCGACGATAACTATTCTGCACGACTGCACCCTGACGGCAAGATGGAATCTTAGCAGTGCTATCGACAATTGGCAAGGCATACTTGACCTTAACGGCAAGACCGTGACAGGAACAGGAACCACCTATGGTGTGATAGATGTAACCAAAGCCGGTACAAAACTTACTATTCGCGATAGTTCGGCAGGGCAAACAGGTAAACTGACTCATGAGGAAGCAAATAATGCTCACTGGGGTGTTAATGTCAATAATAATGCGGAATTAGTGCTTGAGTCAGGTACTATATATGTAAAGAACACGAAAAGCGATGCCACCAGTAATACTGTAGGCGTTTGTATCAATAGTGCCGGTGGTAAGTTCACCATGAGCGGCGGTAAGATAGAAGTACATAGTGCTCTGAGTGCTCTTGGTTTATATTTATTCGGTTCGGGTACAACCAACATCACCGGCGGTAAGATTAAGGCGGCAACCGACCTCAACCCTGAAAGCCTTGGCAATACCGCAAGAGGTATCTTGCATGCTGTTGCACACACTTTGACAATCAGCACTACTGATTCCATAATCGCTACGGCAAATAGCGATGCTGTGGGTTACTATCTGAATGTAGCTTCACAGACACTGACTATTGGTGGCACAACGAAGATTTCTGCTAACGCGGCAAACACTGCCTACGGTGTTCGTCTTGAAAAAGCAAGTACAATTAATATTGGGGGAAATGTAGTTATTGATGCTACCGCAAAAGCAGAAACGTCTTATGCCGCTTATCAAACATCAGGAACCATCACTATTAGCGAGTCAGCGACACTTACAGCAAAAGCTGACCACAATGCTTATGGTGTTTATGCCACAGGCTCAGCTTCGACGGCTAATGTGTCCGGCGGTACGATAACCGCTCATGTGGTAACTGAAGGTGCTTCCCTTGGCGTATATGCAGTCTCTTCCGCCAAAGCGAATATCACAGGCGGTACTATCTATGGCAAGTCCGATAAGGCTTCGGCATCTAATGTATCACCTGTTCGCACCGGTCAGAATGCAACGATGACCATTGACGGTGGTATATTTGATGGCACCGGCTTCCAAGCCGTAAGTATCCGTGGCGGTACAACAACCATCAATGGCGGTACATTTACTGCCAAAGAGGGTATCCGTGCAATGGACTGGGCAGATGCAAATGGAATAAAGGGCACTCTCAATATTAACGGAGGCGAGTTCAATGCAACATCTGTGGCACTCCATATTTCGTCAAAGTCCAATAGCGATCCTGTTCGTACCGGTTCTGCCAAGGTAACAGTAAATGGCGGCAAGTTCAAGAGTACCGGCACAAATATGATTCAGTTTGATGCCACTCCTTCGGGTGCAGCCGCGTCATCGCTTCAAATCACCGGCGGTTACTACAACGAACGTTCCGGCACCACCTTCAAAGACCAAATTCAGACCTACTGCGTAGCACCTAAACATGCCATTGAACTGACCGCAGCAGAAAAAACCGCTATCGGCTCTGACTATAGCTACAAAGTTGTTGATGCCTACACACTCACATGGGATGTCAACGGCGGTAACGCACTGACGGGTACATATACAAGCGGAATACTCGAAGTGGGTGCACCAATCACCAAACCTGCAGACCCGACGCGCGAGGGCTATACCTTCAACGGTTGGGACACAACACCGGCAACAGTCATGCCGGCCGCCAACACAACCTATACGGCACAATGGTCGTTGAATGTGGCAGAAGTAACCATCAACGGCACTTCAACTATTTATACTACCCTTGCAGCTGCCTTTGCTGCGGCTAATGCTTCTAAAACATACGAGCCTACAATAAAGATTCTGCAAGATATCTCAGATATAACAACAGCCATCAGCTACACAGGTACCAAGAATTGTACGCTCAACCTGAACGGACATACTGTGGCAGGAACTGTTACAAAGATGTTGACTATAAATACTGCCGCTAAATTTACAATTGACGACAGCACTGCCGACAAACTCGGTAAAATATCTTTGACTGCAAATATAAATGATCGTGCGTATGGTCTGTATATAACCAAGGGTGAAGTGAACCTAAAAGCAGGTACTATATATAGCAAGAACACGCATACATATTCTGATGCCGCAGAAAACGAAAATTCAGCTGCTACTGCCGTCTTTGTGACCAAAAGTCAGAAGTTTATTATGGATGGAGGAATAGTGGAAAGTGAATCGCAACATGGGTCGTATGCTATATATGCTTCTCAGACAGGTACTACAACGATAACTATCAATGACGGACTTGTTAAAGGACATACTAATTCTTCAACAACAGCAGCAGGTATATACACCTATGCCGGTGGTTTGACCGTTAACGGCGGAACCATCATAGGACATGCTTGGACTTCAACAGCTTATGGCGTGTATGTACGCGGTGCCGCTACTTTGAATGGTGGAACAATAGAAGCAACAAACGACACTATTAGCAGCAAAGGCTCGACTACTACCATTGGTATATATGCAAGAGGTACGATAACCATTCCTTCTACATCCACAGTAAATGTTTTAGCCAAATCGCGCACAAATAAATCTTATGCTGTTTATGCGTACAGCGGTTCTACAGGACACACCATTGCCGGCGGAACCTTTACTGCAATTTCAAAAACAGGAAATACAGCATACGGTATTATATCTACCGGAGACATTACCGTTTCAGGAGGTACATTTAATGTATCTGCGGCTACAACCACTTCTACTATCACTACCGTGCCTGCCGGCATCTATGCAACAAGAGGAACAGTTACTGTCAACGGTAATCCTACATTCAAGGTTACTTCCGGCGCTGCACGAGCATACGGAGTATTTGCTTACGGAACAATAGGAGACACCGGAACCGACAAGTATTCCGGAACAATCAATATCAATGGTGGTACATTCAATGTTACATCCACTACCACTACTGCATACGGTGCATACGCAGGATTAATCACTAAGACTGTCGAAGAGGCTGAAGGTAATACTGCCGGAACGCACTATATGCCGGGTATCATTTCTATAACCGATGGTACATTCAATGTAAAGGCAACGACAACGAAAGCCTACGGCATTGTTGTTGCAGCCGCTCAATCAGAATCAGGGGCAGTAGGTACAACTACTAAATATCCTACTGCAACTATCACCGGCGGTAATTTCAAGGTAGAAAGCGGAAACGATGCTAATGCTACAGCATACGCTATGAACAATGACGCAACTGCTGAGTATCTGATAGTTCAAGGCGGTAAATACAGCACAAAAGCAATAAGTGCCACTGTAAATATCGAAGGCAAATACACCGCTCCGAAAAAGTCGTGCAACTACTATGTATTCCCCCTCATCGGCGAAACCCCGTATAACTACGAAGTAGCGGAGGGTGCTGTGGTTACTTGGAACGCAACGCAGAACGGCGGAACGACAGGGGCAACAACAACGGTTGTGAAGAAAGGCACGGCTCTCTCGACGCAGTTGGCATCTATGCCGGAGGCTACAAGAGCGGGTTATACCTTCAAAGGCTGGTACACGGAAGCCACGGGCGGCACGGCCGTAACCACCGCAACGACCGTCTCTGAAAGCACGACGTACTATGCGCAGTTCGGTGTGAACAGCTACAAGATCACATGGAAGGATGAAGACGGCACTGTTCTCAAGGAAGAAGATGTCGATTACGGCGAGACTCCTGCTTACGGCGAGACACCGACCAAGGCCGACAGCGAAGACGAGAGTTACAGCTTTGCCGGTTGGTCGCCGGCCATAGCGGCCGTAACCGGCGAGCAGACCTACACCTCCACCTACACCGGTAGCGAGCGTGCGGACTATAACGATGCTGACGGGACTCTTGACTTTGTGGACTGGGCCCTTGGATCGGGCAAATTGGCCTCATTCACGCTCAACATGAACGGCTACGTTGCTTCCACGCCGGGGACGAACTGGAAAGTGCAGGTAACGGGTATTGACAAAGCCTATCTGTCAGGCGACCGTGCGTCCGACCGCACGATGGAGGTGGATGTGGCATCACTGAACCTTGCCGCCGGCAGTCAGTTCGTCGTAAAAGCCTACTGCGGGGACAAGTGTGACAGCCGTCAGCACATAACGGTGCCGTATATATATAGTGCAGCCACCACACTCTCCAGTCAGGGAAGTATAGCCCCGACAGCGATGCTGTACGTGAAGAGCGGCACGCTGACGGTGAACGGCAATATAGAGGTGAAAGACGTGGTAGTGAATGCGGGAGCGGAGCTCGTCATCAAGAGCGGGAAGACGCTGACGGTGACGGGTAGAATCGTGCTCCGCACCGAGGCGTGGCGCTCGGCCGTGCTGACGAACAACGGCACTCTCAGTTTCGGTTCGCTTGCGACGGGTAAGATGTACTACAGCCGTATTATGCGTGACAAGTCGGAGACGTGGCAGATAGGCTTCCCGTTTGATGCGGATGTGGATGTGAGCAAAACCAACACGCTCTTCTCCAACGGCAAGTCGGCGCGGTTGGGCACGCACTTCGGCCTGATGTACTATGATGCGCAGTCACGTGCCGAAAACGGGAAGGGAGCGAACTGGATCGGCTGCAATCCGGCCACGTTCAAGACGATAAAGGGCAAGACGGGTTATCAGATCGTTTCCACGTCGGCCTACTATATGGAGTTCTTGTTCCCTGTGAGCTACAGCAAGGTGGCTGACGGCGCCACCATTGCCGTCACGGCCTACAGCGGCAGTGCGGCCCCGATAGACCAAGGCTGGAACTACCTCGTCTCGCCCTACACGGGCCGCTTCACGTGCGAGGGTGATCCTTCGGAGCGCATCAAGCTCTGCGAGCTGTATGACGACAACAAGAACTTCCACCAGTTTGTGCCGGAGCAGATACTGCCTGCCATGCCGTTCTACTATCAGGCGACCGAGACAGGCAAGCTGACGTTCTCGAGCGACATCGCCTTCTCGAAGGCTCCGGGCCGCGATGCGGCGGCAAGGACGCAGTGGCTGCAGGTGCTGTATGGCGACAGCCGGTATGTAGAGGACGAGGCCACGATATTCCTGCATCCGGAGAAGTTCAGCGACGGCATGGACAGCCGCTACGAGACGGGCAAGCTGTCCACCTCGGGGACGCGTCCGTTCGTGTGGAGCACGCTGCCTTACGGCGATATGGCCATCGCCGCCCTCACCGACAGCATGGCCGAGAGGCGCATCCCGCTCACGGTGTATGCTCCCGCGGCCGGTGAGATGTACTTCTCGCTGCGGGCGAACGACTGGCAGGACCGTCTGGAGGCGCTCTATCTGTACGACGAGCAGACAGGCAGCGTTGTTGACCTGTTGTGGGCCGACTACACCTACGACGCCGCGGCGGGCACCGTGCGTGACCGCTTCTTCCTGCAGCCGGTGTTCAGCAGCCGGAAGGTGACGACCGGTATGGCCGAGGACGGCAGCGCAGAGAGCACGCTGAGCATCTGGCGGTCGGGCAAGACGCTGTGGGTAGCGGCCGAGCCGGGCGCAGAGGTATATTGTTTTGACGCGGTAGGGCGCCTTATCGGCAAGGGCGTGGCGGCCGCCGAAAGGTTGCACTTTGAGGTGCCGGCAGACGGCGTATATCTGATACAGGCCGGAACAGAGGTAAGGAGAGTGATGATAAAATAGGAGAGAGATGAGGATAAACAGCATATACAGGAAAGCAAAGGGCATGAGATACGGGCGCGGGATAGTGACGGCACTGCTGTTGGTGGCGGGTATGTCGGCGCAGGGTGTGGTGCACAGAACGAGTGACAGCGGTCCGGCCTATCATAGTCCTTACGGGGAGCAATACAGCGGTTCTTTCCTGCCGCAGGCGGGTGTGAGTCCGCAGGCGAGCGACCAACGGGGCGGGTACGGCCCGTACGGGAATGTTTATGGCGGCCGGTACGGTGCGGCAATTCCGCAGGGTCAGGCATCGGGCTCCCGCGCATACGGAACGGGCCGGCGGTACAGCGGGCCGGGGCATCTGAGCGGGAGCAGTATGGCTCATCAAGGCACCGGCGGATATGGCGGCGTGATGCGCCGTGTGTTAGTATGGGACCCGGAGACGGAGACGTATGTGGATGACGGGACGGGGCCGGCATCGGGCAGCGGTGAGCCGACGACGAGCGGGACGTATGTAGGAGAGACCGCGACAGGCACGGACGGCCGGCAATACAGATGGACGCTTGACGGCTGGGTGCTGAACACGACGTCGGAGGCAGATCTGCCGTTAGGGGACGGCCTGTGGCTGCTGCTTCTGCCGGCAGGGGTGTATGCGTTTGGCCGAAGGAAGAGGATGAGGTAAAGGTTGAGGTTGAGGTTGAGG
>JAFUEI010000016.1 GCA_017464025.1 Paludibacteraceae bacterium
GGACAACGAGCGCATTGACCGCTTCCGCCTCCGCAGAGCCAATGCCCACGTGCGGCTCAACACCATCTACCAGACTGTCGGCGGCAAAGTATTCCCCAAAGAGAAGAATCTTGTGGCCGATGCGGTGCTGGTTTCCACCCGCAAGACGGGCATCACGATACCGCTCAATATCCGCGCCACCCAGCGCGTAACCGCCGTCACTGCCAAGGCAGCGCCTCTCACTCCCGACCAGCAGACCCGACGTCTCCAACGCGAGATTGTGGAGCTGTACTGACAACACGCTCCCGAGGCAGAGGTATAGCTTCTATTTTACAAAGACATCCAAGTCAGGATTATAGACAGGACTTTCGACGCCCAGAAGGTTGAGCACGCTGTGATATACGGCGTGTTGCTCTATCTCAGCGGGCAATGCTTTCAGTTGGCAGAATTCCGGACTCGTCCAGATCAGGAAAGGAATCTCATATTGTTCCCGAGGTGCAACTGCCATCGGAGCTCCGTGCATGTAGAGACCGTTCTCTCCGAGCGACTCCCCATGGTCGGAAAAAAAGAGCACGGCCGTATGCCAACCGGGAAGCGTACGGAGCGTGTCGGTGAGCGCGGCCAGAAGGCGGTCGGTATAGACCAAGGTGTTGTCGTAGGCGTTGAAGAGTTTCTCCTGCGACTGCCGGCCAATAAGCAGCACTGTCAGAAGTAACGGCCAACTGAGAAAGGGAAGCGCCTCCGAGGTGCGGGTGTTGAGTACGTTGCCCACCATTCCGCCGTCAATAATCGTCTGATAGACAACAACGAAATAGACGCAGACTGCACTCAGTATGTGGGCGGCCGCTATCAGCACACGGCGACATAGCGCAAGAGCCATACCAAGAGATAGCACATCAGAAAGTTGGCCGTCAGCATCGCCACAGCCAGACTGCCAAGCAGTCACACCTGCCCGAGGGGCGTAGCATCGCATGCTCAGCAGCAAAACGGAAGAAAGGAAGATTGCAGAGCAGCATGTTGACACCACTCATCAGCAGAGAAAACCGCCACAACGGCATCCTGCGGTGCAGGGAAGCAGAGAAAGAATTGGTATGCAGAGATATCATTGGTATGTGACAGCAGTTTTTTCTATTATACCCATTATAAAAGCAGCCCCGACGGGAGACTGCTTTGGAAAGAGCGGCATATGGGAGTCGAACCCACCTCCTAAGCTTGGGAAGCTCATGCACTACCGATGTGCTAATGCCGCAGGAATTGATATACGCTTCCGCTCCGTTTTCACGGAAGCGGTTGCAAAGGTAAGCGTTTTTTCTGATATACGCAAATATCAGCTATACAATTTTCCCACAATCCAATTGGACAGCCTCTTCGGCAAAAGTTTCTCCAGCACAACAAAGATACGGTAGGAAAAACCGGCGGTATAGAGCGGCTTGGGGTTGCGCACGGTGGCTGCACGATAGAGCTGCTGCGCCAGGTAGTCGCAAGTCATGCCACCGCGCTCGTCTTTTTCCATGGCTTCCACCGCCCGCTGCATGTGGGTATAGACTTCGCCTCCGGCAAGGCTCTTGCTACGGGCATCTGTAAATCCGGTACTTACGTCGCCCGGCATAACGGCCGTCACCGTAATGCCAAACTCCGCCACCTCGTTGCGAAGAGCCAGAGCGAGGGCATTGATAGCAGACTTCGATGCCGAATAGAAGGCCTGATAGGGTATGCTGAGCACAGCCGCCACACTGCTGGTAAAGACAATCCGCCCGCTGTGGCGGCTACGCATAGCCGGAAGCACGGCCTTCACCACATTGAGGGAGCCAAAGAAGTTGACATCAAACTGGCGTTTGGCATCGGCCGTGTCGGTAAACTCCACGGCACCGGAGATACCGAAGCCGGCATTGCTGAGCAGTACATCCACCCTGCTCTCTTTGGCCAGCACTTCGGCCACCGCCTGCCGCACCTGCATTTCGTCGGTCACATCACAAGCGATATGTGTCACACCTGCGGCCGACTGCCCGCTACGAGACAATTCGTACACAGCCCAGCCTTTCGCCGCAAAGAGCGTTGCGGCCGCCTTGCCAATGCCGGAAGAGCCGCCAGTAAGAACAACGACCTGCTTCATAATCTACCGTAGCCGGTTTTGCCAGCGTCAGAATGATTCGGGAATACCTTCGTGCAGCACGCGGCTGATGATTTCCACGGCCTCGTCAACCACAGGCTCGGTATGCGTAGCCATCAGCGTGGAGCGGAGCAGGCACTCGCCCTCCACGCATGCGGGAGCGATAACTGGGTTGACATATACGCCTTCCTCGAAGAGGCGCTTGCCGTAGTAGAAGGTATCCAGTGAGTTGTAGGTAAAGATAGGTACGATGGGCGTGGGCGCATCAATTATCTTCACGCCGTTCTCTATCAGCCCTTTGCGGAAGTAAGCCGATATCCGCTTCAGGTTGTCGCACATCTCGGGATGCGCCTTGAGTTTACGCAAAGCGGTAAGAGCCGTAGCGGTGGAAGCCGGGGTCATACTGGCCGAGAAGATGAAAGGACGGGAAACGTGGCGCAACCAGTCGGCCACCTTGTGGGAGGTCAGCATACAGCCTCCGATAGATGCCAGCGACTTGGAGAAGGTAAGCATGATGATATCCACCTTGTCGGTAAGTCCGAAATAGTCAGCCGTACCGCGGCCGCCATTGCCCAGCACACCGAAACCATGGGCATCGTCCACCATGACGCGAGCCCCATATTTCTCAGCCAAAGCACAGATTTCAGGCAACTTGCAGATATCGCCCCGCATGGAGAAGACACCATCGGTAACGATAAGTTTGCCCGCCGAATCGGGAATACGCTTCAGCTGGCGCTCCAAATCGGCCATGTCAGCATGGTTGTAGCGAAGCGTGGTAGCAAAGCTCAAGCGGCAGGCATCGTAGATGGAAGCATGGTTTTCCTTGTCATTGAGGATGTAGTCGTTACGTCCTGCAATAGCCGATATGATGGCCAGATTAGACTGGAAACCCGTGGCACAGGTCATACAATCCTCCTTGCCCATAAACTCGGCCAGTTCACGCTCCAGCACTTTGTGCAAATCAAGCGTACCATTAAGGAAACGGGAGCCCGAACAGCCAGAGCCGTACTTATACAAGGCATTGATGCCTGCTTCTATCACATCGTTGTCTTCTGTGAGTCCGAGATAATTGTTACTACCGAGCATGATAACCCGGCGCCCCTCCATCGTCACAACGGGGGCTTGACGCGACTGCAATTCGTGGAAATAGGGATAGACACCCAGTTCACGCGAACGATCCAGTAAGTCGTAATGGCATTTGTCAAAAAGATCCATTTTCTATTATTGTATTGTTATACATTCTGTTGTTGTCTTCTACCGTCCTCTATTCGTTTTCCGGCACAGCGGGCCACGTGTTGGAGGTAATGCCTGCCATCTGCTGCATCGTAGAATGGCAGAGCAGGCGCAAGCGGTTGACCTCATCCTTGCGGCTGTTCGTCCTGTCCGGCAACACAGGTGTGCCAACAGTGACCGTAAGCAGGGGCTCTTCGGGTTTGCCGAAGAGGCGGTAGATTCCAGTACGAGGCCGGAAAGTAATGACACAGGGAATGAGGGGCATATCGTATTTGTAAGCCATCGTAAAGGCTCCCTTTTGGAAGGGGCGCAACGGCTTGTAGGCATCCCAACGTGCCGCCTCGGGAAATATATGGAACCAGGCGCCGCGACGGTGGAATTCATCGAAAGCGGCATTGAAGAGCTTCATGGCCTGCATGCCGCTTTCCGGAATAGGTATGCCCCCTACCGCCCACATATACCAGCGGTCTTTCGTATTGAAATTGGGAGCATACATCGGGATGCGTGTTGTCCGCTTGGCACGGACAGCACAAAGCACGGCAGGTGCATCGAGCCGGTTGCAGTGGTTGCAGATAGTGATAGCCCCGCCTTTAAGCTGCTGCCTATAAGCTTTCAGGTTCTCCCGTCCTCTGACACGCAAACCGTTTTTAACGCGGTTGATGGTATATACAATCATCCGAAGCACGAAGTTGTAGCCGACCCAGTTGTTAAAACGGAAACGGAAGGAGTCGTCAAGATAGGGATATGTCTCGTCAAAGACATCGTGACGGATATACTTGGGATGCAAAATACTCCTATCGGGATGCTCCTGCGGGCAATCTCTGCCAACTTGGGGTACATAGATACCCTGCTCCACCTGCAATGTATCGTATCGTTTGTTAGTCATACTCTCAGGAATTTCATACCTACCGCCCTTGCACCGACTCCGTCGGTATCGTCGCGGTCACCAATCATCAGGGCTTCGTCGGGCGCCACCTGCAACAGCTGCATCAGCTTTTCATAAACCCGGCAGTTAGGTTTGAGCCCTCCCAAATCAGGAGCGGCCTCACGGAAATCGAACCATTCGGGACTGATGCGCAATGCTTTCAGTTTCTCATCCACACAAGAGTAATCGGAGAACACCGCCGTACGGATTCCCCGCTGCCGAAGTGCCTTAAGCAAAGGCTCCACGAAGGCTCCTGCATGATGACAGGTACGCAGCGTCTTCTCCATCAGCGGCATGTAGGTAGCATTATACCATTCTTTAGCCTGCATATAGGGTATATGGCGGGCTTGCGCAATACAAGAAAACAAAGTCTGATAGAAAGTATCGGCATCACCGAAATACCGCCCGCGCAGCAGACGCCGCGCCTTACGCTCGGATGCCAGCAGACCAGCATGACGCAAATCACCCCAAACGAGCTGCCAAGGAAGCCAACGCTTGTCGTAGAGCGTTCCATCCAAATCGAACACTACGGCACGGATTCCCTCCAGATTGATATCAGCAAGAGTCAGTTCTTTCACAAGCGCTTGTCTGCAAAATCGCGCAAAATTACTACAAATTCACAAAATACACAATAGGGAGTTTGCCAAAAATGCAAACTCCCTATCCTACCGGTATGATTTCAAGTATTTAACGCCCTACAGTGGCATACTGTTGATAGAGGGGATACCACATATCAAACAATTCATGCTGCTGTTGACGTTCCAGATTCTGCAGAACGAAGCCGAGCACGGCAGAATGATGGCTAAAGGTCTGCGAGAGGGAGCGCTGGGCCGGTTTGTCAAGCGATGCTCCCCAACGGAGATACTGCACACAGTTGTCGGCAACGGCATCCATAATGCGGTTGGCTTTCTCCGTCTCGCCGCAAGCATAATAGTCGAGTGCCATCGTGGCCGATGTGTAGTCATACGGCACATTGTACCCGGGCAACATCTGCTCGGCATAGTCCAGAACCTCAACAGCCTTCTCGCGCTTGCCTTCACGCACAAGCGCTTCAGACAACTGGGCAAACATCATACGGTGCGTGCGGCACATACGCATCAGGTTCTCATCGATATAAATACCCGGTTTGTTCATATTGCCATAGCGGAACTTATGCATCATGTTTTCGTACATCACTTCCGTATTCACGCGAGGCTGGCCATCATGCGATGCTACAGGCGTAACCCGATAGGCCAAGCCGGTGAGTTCGAAATACTTCTCCAGCCCCTGATAGTAGTCGTTGCCGACAGTGACAGCAAAGTAGATCGGCCGCTGCCAACGGTTGGTGGAAAGCATTTCAAGCACCATCATCTCGCTGCGCGTAAGACGCCGTCCGACACGGATATCCAACTTGTCGGCCACAGCGGCATCCTGCCAAGGCGTTCCTGCAATGTCTTCTTTATCAACAGGGATATAGAGTTTGTCAGAGGGTATGAAACTATCGCCGTCACGCTTGGTGCGCGGATTGTCGGAACGGACAAAGTCGAAAGCCGTTTTTACATCGAGCGGTGTACCCAGCTTGTTGTCCACCCATACCACTTCGTTCTTGCCGGGCATGAAATCTTCCGGCTCCCAAGATATCGGCAGAGCCTGTGACTCGTAATAGGGGCGCTTCATCTGCGAGATATACCAATCGGTCTGCAGATACGACAGGTTGCAGACACGCTTGTCGGTGCCCTCGCCTTCCACCTCCTGATTGTACCACAAGGGGAAAGTATCGTTGTCACCGTTGGAGAAGATGATGCCGTTTTGCTCGCAGGACTTGAGGTAGTTGGCCCCGAAGTCGCGGCAACTGTAGCGGTCGGAACGATCGTGGTCATCCCAATTCTGCTGCGCCATAAGGGCAGGCACGCCCAGACAGAGGACAGTGAGACAAACCGCGACGGCAGTCTTGGCCGCCTTGTTGTCCTGCCTGAAGAGGGAGTTGACTCCTTCTATAAGCCCCATAACACCGAGTCCTATCCAGATACAGAAGGCATAGAAAGAGCCAGCATAGGCATAGTCACGCTCACGCGGCTGATAAGGCGTCTGATTGAGATAGACCACAATGGCCAGACCGGTAAGGAAGAAGAGCAGGAAAGTGAGCGTAAAATTCTGCAGACCTTTCTGCTTTTTGCCCAACTGATAACAGATGCCGATGATGCCGAGCAGCAAGGGGAGCATATAATATACATTGTGCCCTTTGTTGTCGCGCAACTCCTGCGGCAGCGCCTCCTGGTCGCCCAAACGCGCGTTATCAAGAGCGGGAATACCCGAAAGCCAGTTGCCCTTGTGGAGTTCGCCATAGCCTTGCAAATCGTTCTGCCGGCCGGCAAAGTTCCACATGAAATAGCGCCAATACATGTAGTGGCACTGATAGCGGAAGAAGAAGAGCAGATTCTCGCCAAAGGTCGGGCAGACCTCGGTCTTCTGCTGTCCGCAATACTCGTAGCGAATCTTCTTGCCTTTGACACCGCCCCAGTCCTTATAGGCCTGCTTATGACGCGCATCGGCCGAGTACATACGCGGGAAGAGCATCATAAACTCACGCTGCATCTTATAAGAAGATTTGTAGCCCGTGATGACATAGCGGTCTTTGGCGGCGGCATCCGTCTTGGGCGCCGGAGCATACTGGGCATGCCCTTTCTTCTCGACAGGAATGCAGATATTGCCCTTCACTTCCAGCTCTACAGGCGCACTATAGGCAGCGCCGTACAGCAAGGGGCGGTCGCCATACTGCTCGCGGTTGAGATAATACTTGAGCGAGAAGACGTTGTCAGGCGAGTTCTGATCCATCGGCGTATCGGCATTGCTCCGGATGACAATAGCCGCATAGGAGCTATAACCAATCAGCATAACCGCTATCATGAGCGTTGCCGTATTGAGCCAACGGGCAGGCACCTTCTCTTTGAGGCCAAACAGCAAGCCTGCCAACAAGGCAATGACAGCCACACCTATCAATACACTCTCTCCGAAGAAAGGAATGCCGGCCAACGTGACGGCCAATATGACAGACAGATTCATGCGCAGACGGCTGCTACCCGTGTAGGTTTCCCAAACGGCCCAAGCCAAAGCGGCAGCCACAAGCAGCAGATAGACACAAAGACCGGTATTGAAAGGAAGGCCCAGCACATTGACAAAGAAGAGTTCGAACCAGCAAGCCACCTGCACAGAGCCGGGAATGACACCGTACAACACCACGGCCAGCACCACCACCGAAGCCAGCAGAGCCACCAGCATACCTTTCCATGAGAAATCGTATTTACGGAAATAGTACACCAGCACGATAGCCGGAATGGCAAGCAAGTTCAGCAAGTGGACGCCGATACTCAGGCCCATCAGATAGGCAATAAGAATGAGCCAGCGGTCGCTACCTTCTTCGTCGGCCACTTCATCCCACTTGAGAATCAGCCAGAACACGACAGCCGTGAAGAGCGAAGACGAGGCATATACCTCTCCTTCAACGGCCGAAAACCAGAAGGTATCGGAGAAGGTATAGGCCAAAGCGCCCACCATCCCCGCGCCCAAGATGCCGATTCCCTGCCAAAGCGTCATCTCCCCGTCAGCCGGCACCAGTTTGCGCGCGAGGGCCGTGATGGTCCAGAACAGGAAGAGGATAGTGAAAGCAGAAGCCAGTGCCGACAGCGCATTCACGCACATGGCGACATGGCTGGCATCGGATGCAAAGAGGCTGAAGAAATGCCCCATCAGCATGAAGAAAGGTGCTCCTGGCGGATGGCCTACATCGAGCTTGTAGGCCGACGAGATGAACTCACCGCAATCCCAAAAACTGGCGGTAGGCTCAATCGTAAGGAGATACGTTGCAGCAGCCACGGCAAATGCCAGCCAACCGCAAACGGTATTCCATAACCTGAATTGTTTCATTGCGTTATAATTGTTTAGTTGAATAAGCAGAAACGATTGTGTATGCACACAGCATTACAAGCAGCAAAATTACTGCTTTTTCTTCAATCTCGCAAATAACAATTAAGAAAGGTGAAAAACAGGATACAGGCTCAGCCCTTGAGCACATTCTCTATCTGCGCCACCGAACGACGCAGGAATGCATCGTGCTCCATCTGGTCGGAGACCGTGCTGACCGCATGCATGACGGTAGCATGGTTGCGATTGCCCATAAGACGCCCTATCTCAACATAGGATTTGTCGGTCATCTTCTTGGCCAGATACATGGCCACCTGCCTTGCCTGTGCAATTTCGCGTTTACGCGAAGCCGCATACAACTGCTTCTCGGGGACATTGAAATGTTCGCAGACAGCGGTAGTGATATTGTCGATACTGCAGTCCGCCGCGCTCACATGCACCAAACGGCTTACCACCTGCTCAGCGAGTTCAAGATTGATTTCGGCATCCGTCAGCGTGCTATAAGCCAGCAAGGAAGCAAGGACACCCTCGAGGTCACGCACATTATCACGCACATTCTCGGCAATATAATCCACTATTGCCTCCGGCAACTCTACTCCGTCACGATAGATACGGCTACGGAGAATATCTTTGCGCAGCCGGAAGTCAGGCCGCTTCATCTCGGCAGAGAGTCCCCACTTGAAGCGCGTTATCAGGCGGTCCTCCAATCCTTTGAGCTCCACCGGAGGCCGGTCGGAGGTGAGAATAAGCTGCCGCCCCGTCTGATGGAGATGGTTGAAGATAAAGAAGAAGGTGCTCTGAGTCCCCTTCAGATTAGCCCAATACTGAATATCATCGACAATGAGGACATCAATGGTCTGATAGAAATTGATGAAGTCGGTCACCTTATTATTAACCACAGCATCCTGATACTGCACCTGAAACGTGTTGGCAGAGACATAGAGCACACGCTTTTCGGGGGACAAAACCTTCACCTGATTGCCGATAGCATTGGCGAGGTGGGTCTTCCCCACTCCGCTTCCGCCGTAAATAAACAAGGGATTGAAGATGGTCTTTCCCGGCTCGCGGGCAATCGTGACACCGGCGTTGCGCGCCAGCTTGTTGCTGTCGCCCTCCACAAAAGAAGTGAAGGTATAAAGCGGATTGAGATGCGAATCGAAGGCAGGAAAGCGGAGAGGCGCATTGTAGGCCAGGGGTTGCTGCAGAGCCGACTGTCCATCGGCAGCCTCGCTGACCTTTTCGCTGGGAATGGTAGAGCCTGCCCCCGTGCGACTATCAATCAGCACACGATATTCCAACCGCGTACCTTTACCAAAGACCCTGAAGAGCGTCTTGCTGAGCAGGTCGATATAGTTCTCCTCAATATACTCTACTATATAAGGACTCTTAACCTGTAGCACCAACACTCCCTCCTGATACTGCAACGGCACGATTCCGGCAAACCACGTGCGGAATGCGGAAGCAGAAAGGTTGTCCTTCAGAATCTGAAGGCATTCTTCCCATAATGTATTGCAGTTTTCGTTCATGTATTCTTTAACGTCTCAGGTTGTCTTGAGTTCCTCCAAAGGCGCTGAAAAAAACAGCCCCACCATACTCAGTTTATCCAAACCCCTTATTTCCAGCTCGGTGAGTTGACGGGAGTGAGTGACTCATTCGCAGTGCAAAGGTCGGAGTTTTTTCCGATATACGCAAACCTCCCTCCTGAAGCGGAAAATTGGCATATTGTTATGGATTTTAGTTTCAACCAGTTAAGCGAATACATTTCACAGCCAGCCATTTAGGCAGTTTCTTCGTCTGTAACAGATTGAGAAACAAACCTGCGAATGACAGACGGGATTTCGCCCAAACGAAACCCCGTCGCAGAAAAAATGTTAATAAGTCAGATAGTTATCAACACCCCATGACGGGGATGCATCATTTTTTTGTTATTTAGAATCACACTAAATAGCAATGCGGTCTCAGCGCAGAGAAAGAAACTACTTTTTGTCTTTCTTTTCTTTCTGCCCGAAGAGGGAGAAGTGGACATAGCGTTTTGGATTGGCCTTAAGGTCAACCAGCAGGCTATCAGCACTATTAACGGTAGCATTGACCGATTTATAGAGCGTCTTGTCGTTGATGAGGAGTCCCAATGTGCCATCGGTAGAGTTGACAGCCGCCACCACTTCGCCGACCTGGTCAACAGCCTTGTCCACCCGTGCGACCGTGGCCTGGATATCCACATCACGTATATTATCGGCAAGGACCTTGATGTCAGCAACCGCAGCTTTGGCATCGCCGACCACGGCAGGCACATCGTTTTTCATCACCTTCTTGAGTTCAGCAGAAGAGACATTCAGGTCAGAAGTGATATTGTCCACCTTGGCCAGTGCGGACTTGATATGGTCGCCCTCCAACTGTCCGTTGACAGTGGCAACGAGCGAGTCAAGCTTTTTAACGGTCTGCCCAAGGTCCTGCAGCAAGCCTTCCTGAAGATTCTCCACAAGGCCGGGCACAATGAGTGTGGCCAGCGTATCGCCTTCCTGCAAGAGCGATCCGGCAGTCTCCGCGGGAATCTGCAACTCGAGCGCCGTTCCACCCAGCAGGCCGTCGGCTACCAGTGCCAGTTTGGTATCTTGGGGCAGTAGGATATCGCGATTGACCGAAAAAGAGACCGTGAAGGCATCTTCGCGGGCGAAGTCGTAGGAGATACGGTCCACCTGCCCTACCTTAAAGCCACGGATATAGACGGGGGCCTGCTCAGTGAGTCCGTTGATACGGTCGTAGATGCCGTAATAGGAGGTAGTGGAAGAGAAGATGTTAACTCCTTTCAGGTAGTTGAAGCCGAAATAGAGAAGGAAGAGTGCAATGACGGCCAAGACGCCGACCTTGATTTCACGTGCGTGTTTGATTGTGAGTTTCATATATACATCTATATTAGTTACGCTTTATGTTTCCGTGTCACAGTTTGTGCATAGTGCTTGTGCAACCGCTACTGGCTGATGAGACGGAGAGCCTGCTTGACAGGAATCTGCCGGCCATCGAGAAAAGCCACAAGGAAACAATCTTTGAACTTAGGCTCCAACTGCTTCTTGAGGGCCAAAGCCTTTTGATAGTCCGTTTCCTCACCATAGGAATACTTGCACCAGCCTCCGTCTTTCACGTAGGTGCAACCTTTGAGGCCCCGGAAAGAAGGGTCGGAAGGCTTGAGCGGAGACTTGACAGAAAATATCTGCACACGAAAGACCGGTTGCTGCGCTGCGGGAGCGGATTGGGGGGGAAAGGCTTGCAATGCGGGAGCAGATTGGGCGGATGAGACTTGCGATGCGGGTGCGGGGGCCGGATGCTGCACGGTATCCGCCTTGGCGGAAGCAGGCTGCGGCTTGGAGGCAGCGGCTTGAGGTTTGTTCTCCGCAGGTCCTGAGAGGGCCGCCGCCTTCCGGTCGAGCGACTGCTTATACTGGCGGAAAGCATCGAAGATGGCGCGTGTTATCTGCTGCTTGCCTTGCGCCGAAGCCAGATACTTCTCTTCCTCGGGATGGGAGACAAAGCCCATCTCAATGAGGACAGAGGGGCAAGCCGACTTGTGTAGGACCCAGAAGCCCGCCTGCCGCACGCCGCGGTCGGCACGCCCCAGAGTTCCTGCGAACTGCTGCTGGACGAGAGAAGCGAACTGCAGGGAGTTGTCCAAGTAGCGGTCCTGCATAAACTCGAACATGATATAGGATTCCACCGAGTTGGGGTCGAAGCCCTGATAGGCAGTCTTATAGTCATCCTCCAGCATCATCACCGCATTTTCGCGCATGGCTACCTGGAGGTTACTCTCCATCTTATGGAGACCCAGCACATAGGTCTCGGCTCCGTACAATTTCTTATTCTCGGCGGCATTGGCGTGGATGCAGATAAAAAAGTCGGCATTATGCTTGTTGACAAAGTCGGCCCTCTCCTGCAAGGTGAGGAAGACATCGGTAGAGCGCGTGAGATAGGCATCGACCTCTGGCATAGAGTCTTGGAAAAGTCGGTAGAGCTGCTTGCTGACAGCGAGCGTGAGGTCTTTCTCACGGGTAATCTTGCCGAGAGCCCCCGGGTCTTTTCCTCCGTGACCAGCGTCAATGACAACGGTATAAGCATGGAGCGGCATGGCGCTAACCCAGAGAAGCAGCAGAAGCAGCAGCGTGGAGAATATATGTTTCTTCATAATTGACACAGTTGACAATACACGTTGCAAAGTTACAAATTTCCTGCCAAACTCACAAGCACCCTGCTGAAAAGCAGCGAAAAGAGGTTTCTGGGAGCACGGCGGGAAGGGGATATATAATATATATACTTTGTATATATATTAGAAAGAGCGGTGGTTGCGGGGCATAGTCGTAACAAAGACACAGAGGAGGCATAGAGAAGACATAGAGAGAGTGTGAGAGGAAGGTGGGAGGGG
>JAFUEI010000017.1 GCA_017464025.1 Paludibacteraceae bacterium
ACAATACTGGCATTGTCATCAATAATAACCTTGATGTTTTGCTCTGCCAGTTTATTTAATGCCTCCACGCAGATATTAATTGATTGTTCCGGTTTGTCAATAAGCCTATTGGTTAATGTATTAATACTTTCATCTGCCAAATACTCGCTTATTTGACTCACAAATATATCAATCGAATCACTTTCCGTCATACTGACGATGATTGGCTCGTATGTTTCATCATACTTAGGAAAGAATTTCCGTACAATCGCTTCTTTTAACAATCTCTTTCGTCCTATATGAGGCATTCCTGATACAAATACAGCACGCCTTTGGGTGTCAATATTAGCAAAATACTTTTGTCCTAACATTTGGAGTTCTGAATCCCGACCTTCAAAAACACGCAGTTTTGCGACGTATGGATTCATGTTGTCACCTAAGTACAACCGCCTGTTATAGCGGCTTTTAATAAGATGGGCGATAAGTCCCGGGGATACATAAATTTTAAGAAGATAATTTTTAATCCACGGCTTTATTCTTTTATCGTCAATGTCAATATTCTTGTCAACAATAAACGGACAGAACTCTATTTTCTTCTCATCTACAAAATCACGAACGTAATTTATTTCTTCATTTACCCATGTAGAGTTTAATGCCTCGTCCGATATAAACAATACAAAAATCTCTGATGTTGATATCGAATGTTTAATTTCTTGTGTAAGCTCAGATCCGGCATCAAAAGCGAAACTATCAACCACACTGAAATCTCTGCCGATGTATTTGTCAACGACAGCATTAACTATATATTTTTGCTTCGAACTATGTGAAAAGAATATTTTTGCCATTCTCTTTGTACCCTATATCCGTGTCGGGTGCAACTTCATTCATTATAATTATCACTCAGGAAACAATATTATTTCCAAAATATCCTATAATCTTCTGCATTACAGCATTCATTTCAAAATACAACCCATTAGAACTGGTTTCTGTCATGATTCCTTCGCGCGAACAAAAACAAGCAAAGCCGTTCCGCACAAGGAGCGGCCAGAGGGACACACAAATGTCACGCGGGTCAAATCTTCACAAACAACCTTCTAAGGACCTCACTGCCGCTCTTCCCGCCGCGGCATGGCTGATGTTCTTCAGTATGAGTCCGTATCAATTAAAGGTTAGGTTTTGAAAAAGCAAAAGCGGCAGGTCATTTCACGATGACCGCCGCTAAAAGGCGCAACAATACTGCGCAATCGTGGCAGGTATGCATTCCGTGCTAATCGCTGTCCGCTCCAAGGCCATTCTGCTGCCAAAGCAACGCACAGACTGCCGCCTCCATTTATAGCGATTAGGCTGATTGTCAAAACAAAACGAATGCATCTTATACCTTACCGTTTGAATTGCAAACGTGTTGCAAAGATACAATCTTTCTTTCATACGTACAACCCTGCCCACAAGAAAAAAAGTATAAAAATTGCAAAACCGCGTCAGTGCCCTACCGATGCGGTTTTGCATGGTCTGTGCCGTGCAGCGGCCTTCGATTGCGGCCTACCGAGGGAAGAGGAAAAACAGAAACGGGAAGTATCCGCTGCAAGCGGCCTACCGCAGAGACAAGAGACGCCCCGTCGGTTGACGGAACGTCTCCAGGCAAGAGTCTCCTCCTGCGGCATGAAGATACGGTACTACCGGAGGGCGGTTTCTTCGCGATAGAGGGTGCGGAGGATCTGCTCCAGCTGCGGCGGGTTGGCAATGATAGCACGCAGAGCGGCGAGGCCCTGTTCGTTGCGGCCGGAATGCATCCAAAGGCGCATATAGCCGCCTTCTGCATACTTCTCGTGCATGTGGTCCACGGCACGGCGGACGTGTTGTTCCTCCGTCAGTTCGGGATAGTGCTTCAGGCCGAAGCGGACGGTGCGCCGCAGAATGGTCATGGGCTCTATGTCGCGGTCGGCCTCCGCCACGATGCAGCCATAGAGACTGCGCGGCGGTTCGCTGCGGCCGGCCCGATGGTCTTCCGCTGCACAGGCGATGAGTTCGATCTGCTCCGGCGTGAACCAGCGGGGCAGCTGCCTGTCCTGCCGGATAAAGGCTCCGCTGTGCAAGTGATGGTGCTCGCGGTCGATGCGCAGGCCGAGGTCATGGAAAGCGGCAGCGGCATAGCAGAGCAGCGCCTCCGGTTCGTCCCGCAGGGGGAGACGACCGACCAGCGCCTGCTCGCGGCAGAGGCAGAGGCTCTCGCGAATGACGGTGAGCGCATGCTGACGGTTATGGCCGCGGTCGAAGGTGTCGTAGAAGGGCAGGACATGCTGTCCGACATAACGGTGCAACTGAATGAAGTGCAGCAACTGGTCCATATCGTCCAGCACGATATCCGCTCCTGCCTGCCAGAGGTCGCGACGGGTGAGCACGCCGGTATTGACAGCGATGGTGAAGAGTCCCGCCGCCTTGCCGGCACGTACGCCAAGGGGTGCGTTCTCGATGACCACACACTGCTCTTTGGGCAGGCCGCTGCGCTCCCAGGCTTTCAGATAGGGTTCGGGGTCGGGTTTGCCATGCATGACATCGTAGGCGGTAATCATCCGTTCACGGGCAAAGACGCCAGGATAGACCCTCTGCAGACTGTCGAAGAGCGTCCGTTGGCCGGACCCGGTGACAATCCATATCTGCATCTGCGGTCCGCCGGAAGCAATTTCTGCCAGCACCTCGTGCATGCCGCGCATAGGGGCTGCCCCACCCAACCGGTGGAAAGCCTCGGACTTCTCCCTGTAGATGTCCCATATCTCCTCTTCAGTGATATTGGTACGTCCGTTTTCTTCCAGTGCTTCGCGAATGACATCCTGCCCCGTGCGGCCCTCGTTGACATAGCAGTCGCGCACGGAGAAGTGCAGCCCATGGTGCCGCATCACCTGCTCCCAGGCCCGTGCATGGTTAGGCATGGAGTCGAAGAGGACTCCGTCCATGTCGAAAAAATATGCGCGCATATTTTTTTAGCGAACAGCGAAGAGTGAATACAGATTCCACCATATATTCACTATTCACTATTCGCTATTAACTATCAATTAATTCACTGGTGCTGCTCGCGGAGCAGGTCGTTCACGGTTTTTACAGGATTGAAGGTGCTGACGGGCACTTCCACGAAGACGGTGTTCCAGTCGGCCATTGCTCCGTTCCAGAGACCGGGCAGTTCAAGCGCCTGCAGTTCACGGCCGTCTTTCGACTTCTGCGAGATGAAAGCCGTGAGCGGATCGACATAGCGTTTGAGGTCGAAGCGGTTGCCCTTGTAGTCCTTCAGACCGCACACGAGGTCCACGGGATTGAAGTGGGTGGCTTTGTCCATAAGGCTCTTGTCGGCTATCTGTGATGACTCCAGAATCTGCAGCTGCACCGAGCCGTCGCCAGCCGTCCTGACAAGGAAGGGGCCGCCGCCGGGCTCGCCTTCGTTGCGCACCATGCCGCAGACGCGGATGGGGCGGTTGAGTTTGCCGCGCAGAACCGTCTTGAGGTCATCGCCGCCGCGGATAGCGCTGAGGTCGCAGCAGAGTTCCTGCTCCACGAAAGCGCGTATCTGCTGCAGGCGCCCGCTACCTACTTCGCCGTCCAGTTCCTTCAGATAGCCAAAGGCCTTCTGCTGCAGCGTGACGAGCACGCCGGCGATAAGACGTTTATAGAGCACGGTAGGTTCTTTCAGGCGGTCGGGCACCACGTTGTCGATATTCTTGATGAACACGACATCGGCATCCTGCTCGCCGAGGTTCTCGATGAGGGCACCGTGTCCGCCAGGGCGGAAGACGAGCCGGCCGTCTTTGTCGCGGAAGGGATTGCCGTCTTTGTCGGCAGCCAGCGTGTCAGTGGAAGGCTTCTGCTCGGAGAAGCTGACATTGTAGCGAACCCCATATTTCTGCTCATAGGCAGGCAGGTTGGCAGCTATATGCTGTTCGAAGAGTTGTTTGTGCTCATGGGAGATGGTGAAGTGCAGGTTCACCTCGTTCTTGCGGTTGCAGGCATACATGGCGCCTTCCACCAGATGCTCCAGTGCGGGTGTGCGCGGACCGTCGGCATACTTATGGAAGAGCAGAAGACCCTTGGGGAGCTGGCCATAGTGCATGTCATCCAGCAGAAGCGACACCACCTTTCGGCCATCGGCCTTGCTGACACCGCCTTTGTCCATCAGTTGCTTCAGTTCACCATAGAAAGCAAAACTCTCCAACCGGCCGAGGAAGTCGCGGATGAAAGCCGTCTCTTCGCCGCCATCGCGGTACTCGAAGAGGTTCTTGAACATGCGCGAAGCGGCTCCCGATGCGGGAACAAACTTGAGAATGGTGTGGTCGGCCTGGAGATATTGCTCCCATGCCTGCAGATAAATCTGCTGCGTTGCCTCATCAGGACGCAGGATACCATTGCCTACGGATGCGGCTGTTGTGATTTCGAGACTGGGAAAGCCCGTACGGAAGCTCTCCATTTGCGTCTCGGCAGCCGCCGCACTGATGCCGCGGGCTGCCAGTTGGTTGAGATCTTGAGGAGTAAACATATTATTGAGGATTTGATTTTCTACGTTTTATTGTTCAAACGGCAATCAGGTATTCCATGTGGTGTAAGGATGGGCGGAGAGGTAGCTGTTGTAGTAGCGGCTATCGGCCGTCACCTCTTCGCCGAGAAAGGGAATGTCCGGCACAGGGGTATGTTCGTCAGGCAGTTCTATCTCCGCCATCACCAGTCCTTCGTTCGCACCATGAAACACATCCACTTCCACGGTCAGTCCGTCCCATGGCACGAGATAGCGTTCTTTGTCCACCAGTCCGCCTACACAGAGCGGGAAAAGGGCATCTGCATCGACCTGTGAAAGAGGTTTTTCCCACTCGAAACGGGCAATCCCCCCCTTGGCATTGCGTCCTTTCACCGTAATGAAAGCCTTGTCGTCTTTGCAACGGATACGGATGGTGCGGTCGGGGTCAAGGCAGAGGTAGCCTTGCCGGATATGTTGCACGGCCGTGGCCAACGAGCGGAACGAGCTGTCGCGCAGCAGGTATTTGCGTTCTATTTCCTGATTGTTCATTGTTGGGACATGTCGGTTTTAGGTGTAGCGGCTTTGTTCACCAGCCACACTATATTCATATAAGGAATACCGCTGTGGTGGCTGAGACCGATTTCGCAGGTACGGGAGTTGCTGATACCCACCGTAGCGCCGGCTTCCTCCACCTGCGGCTTGAGTTTGCGCAACGCCCAGGCATTGAGTTCGGGGTCGGTAAAGCCCTTGTCACCGGCAAAGGCACAGCATCCCACCTCGTCGGGAACGACCACCCGCTTGGCACAGCGCCGTGCCACCTGCAGCAACGTATCGCCCAACCCCATCTTGCGCATGGAGCAGGTAACATGCAGCATCACCGTCTCGTCAAGCGGCGTAATAGAGAGATGGTCCAGCACATACTTGCTGATAAACTCGGCCGGTTCGAAGATCTTGACGTTCCGGCTGCCGACCGTGTGGCGGATGCGGTAGAGGCAAGGGGACTGGTCGCACACGATAGGCCAAGTGTAGTTGTCGCTTGCCTTGCGGAGGGCTTCATGCAGTTCGGCCGCTTTGCGGTCAGCCTCATCGGGCATGCCCTTGCTCTCCCAGATGGTGCCGCAGCAGAGGTTCTGCATATTCTCGGGAAAGACGACTTCATATCCGGCTTTCTCCAACAGTTCCACCATATCGCCCATCGTGGGCTGCGAAGCGGGCGAGCCCTTCTGCAGCCCCAGCCGCTGGTTGAGGCAAGAGGGGAAATATACAACTTTAGCAGCCGTTGGTCGGGAGCTGTGTGCTGATTGTTCTTCTATGGAGTTGAGAGACACATCGTCATGTGTCTCTACACGTTGACTAACCATGGGCGTCTTCGCTCTACGGGGCATGGCCGGTGTCCAAAGCGGGATGCCGCACAGATGTAAGCCTTTGCCGACAGCCGTCATCAGACGGTTGCCTAACACATCCTGAGCAAAGCCTGCCACCGCAAGCACCGACCTGAGTGCACTGCCCACCGCCGCAAAATGGCGGCCGGCATAGCGCCCCACCCTCTTGCCGAGGGAAGACATCCCCCGTTCGCGTACCAGATGGATATATTCGCCCGTATTGATACCAACCGGACAGGACGTAGAGCAGAGTCCGTCGCCGGCACAGAGGTCAGCCCCCGCACGGCGGAAAGCCCTGCGCAGCACGGCCGCTTCCTTGGATTGTCCGGCCGCTTCCAGACGCGCTATCTCACGCTGCAGCACGATACGCTGGCGCGAAGAGAGGGCTATGGTACGGTTGCCCCGTGTGAAACCGCAGCTGACACAGTTGACTTCACAGAAGCCGCATTCGATGCAACGGTCGATGAGCGGGTGCACTTCGGGCAGCGGCTTGAGATGCTGCAGATACGACTGCGGGTCTTCGTTGAAGATGACACCCGGATTCATGATGCCCAGCGGGTCGAAGAGTTGCTTCACATCAAGCATGAGCCGGTAGGCGCTGTCGCCCCACTCGCGGCGTACGAAGGGTGCCATATTGCGTCCCGTGCCATGCTCGGCCTTGAGCGAGCCATGATACTTGTCAACCACAAGGCTCACCACGGCGTGCATCATGCGGTCGTACTGCTCCACGGCCTGAGGCGTGTCAAAACGCTGGTTGAGAATAAAATGATAGTTACCCTCCAGTGCATGCCCATAGATGACGGCATCGGGGTAATTATGTTCCTTGAAGAGAGCCTGCAGGTCGGCCGTAGCCTCGGCCAGAAAGTCGATGGGGAAAGCAATATCTTCAATCAGGCAGGTAGTGCCAACGGGACGCGTGCCGCCGACAGCGGGGAAGATGCCCGCCCGCATCGCCCAGTATTTGGCCACCAGCTGCGGGTCTTGCGTGAAGAGTTGCGTATTCAGCAGTTCGTAAGAGGCAAGCAGTTGCTCGATGCGCTCCTGCTTCTGCCGGAGTTGGTCCGCCGTAGAGGCCTCCAACTTTACCAGCACGGCTCCGGCGTCGGCGGGCAGTCCCTGCAGTTCGGGGAAGTCAGCCTCCACCACCTGCATGGCTTTGCGGTCGAAATACTCGGCGGCGGCCGGCAAGCCGGTATGCTTCATCTGCGTCACAGCCCGGCAGGCGCTGTCGGTAGTGGGGAACAGGAGCAGTGCAGAAGCCGTATGGCGGTAGTCCTCGCCCGTATTCATCGTAATCTCCGAAAGGAAGGCCAGCGTGCCCTCGCTGCCGGGAATGAGACGGGCAATGATATCAAAGGGGTCGGTATATTCCACAAAAGGCAGAATGGTGAGCCCTGTGACATTTTTGATGCTGTATTTGCGACGTATCAGGTTCGTCAGTTGTACATCGGCCAACGTACGGTCGCGCAGTTGTTCTATCCGCCTGATGAAGTCGGGATGCGAACGGCGGAAGGCCTCGCGTGAAGCGGCATCGCCGGTGTCGAGCAGGGTGCCGTCAGGCAGGATGATACGCACCGAGCGCAGCATACGATAGCTGTTGGCATGGGTGCCGCAGCACATGCCGGATGCGTTGTTGCTGACAATACCACCCACCATAGCGCTCCGTATGGAAGCCGGGTCGGGCGTGAAGCGGCGGCCGTAGGGGCGCAACACTTCGTTGACACGCTGGCCAATGACACCGGGCTGCAGACGCACCGCCCTGCCCTCTTCAAGCACCTCGCAAGACTCCCATTTCTTGCCACAGACCACCAACAGCGAATCGCTGACGGCCTGCCCCGAGAGCGAAGTGCCCGCTGCACGGAACGTGATATGCCGTCTTTCTTCGCGGGCACGACGCATAATGGCCTGCACTTGGGCTTCCGTAGCCGGATGCAGCACCTCTTCGGGAACCAAACGGTAGAACCCCGCATCGGTACCCCATGCCAGACGAAACAGATAATCTTTCTTCATGATATACAAAACTTACGGACGTCCTGATTACGTTTGATGCAAGCAAGGATGCCTGCATTTCAGGCGCCGCTCTGTCATTCTTATTTATACATCCAGTACTTCTCTGCCAAGCGTCGGAAAGCCGCTTCGTCCTTCTGCCAGTAGGGGGCAGCATCTTCCCAGCGGTAGCGCCGGCCGAAGCGTTCGCGAATCTCAGCAGTACCGCACACCTTGTCGAACATAGAGAAGCGCTGTCGGTTGCAGAGAGCGAATACATCGTGTTCGGGCCAAAGGCGCATCATCTCCTGCACAAGAAGGAACTGCACATCAGAGAGACGCGCCCTGCGGTAGTCGGTGAAATAAATCTGCACACCCTGCAATGTGGAGCCTTTGCCCACAGCATAGTATGGATTGAAATGTATCGGGCGGAAAAGGGTGCCAGGCAACTGCAACGCATTCATGGCATCGGCCAGCGAGTCGGCATTCACCCATTCGGCAGCAAAGAGACGGAAGGGGAGCGTATAACCCACACCGATAGAGAGATAGCCCAGTTCGCCAAAAATGCCGGTGACAGGATAGAACACCGCCGTTTCGGCCTCGGGAATATGCGGCGAGGAAATAACCCAGGGAAGGCCCGTTTCCTCCCACGTCATGCTGCGGCGCCATCCCTGCATCGGCACCACCGTGAGGTCGCATTTGCCGCGTCCTGCAGCCGCACGTGCACGAGGTTCGGCCGTAGGCAGGCCTTCTTCGTTAAGCAGGCGTGCCAGTTCCCCGCACGTAAGACCATAAACATAGGGAATACGGAATTGGGATACAAAGGAGCAATAGCCGTCCTCCACAAGGCAACCTTCAATCTTCTCGCCGCCCAACGGATTGGGCCGGTCAAGCACCACCAGCGGCTTGCCGCATTCGGCACAGGCCTCCATCAGATTGCCCAACGTGGAAATATAGGTAAAAGAGCGGCAGCCGATATCCTGAATGTCGTACACCATAATATCAATGCTGTCCATCATCTCGCGCGTAGGCTTGCGGTTATGCCCGAAGAGGGAGTACATGATGATGCCCGTCTTGGGGTCGCGCTCCGAAACAATGACATCACCGGCATGGATATTGCCCCGCACACCGTGTTCGGGGCCGAAGAGGGCCACAAGGTTGACGTTGGGAGCCTCGTTAAGGATGTCAATCGTACTCTTCAGCCGGCTGTCCACGCCGGTAGGATTGGTACAAAGGCCTACACGTTTGCCTTCCAGCAACCGGAAATTCTGCTCACGGAGCACTTCAATACCTGTCTTTACAGAAACAGGCTTTGCCGCACACGCCGTCAGCACCTGACAACAGAGCAACAAGGAAAGAAGATGTCGCATAGAATGATTCATGGTTAACAAGGTCACATTTTTGGCAGCAAAGTTACATATTTTCACCGAGAGATGCAAACTTATACCGCAAGGCGGACTTTTTGAAGCGAATCTTACCGATCGCAGGACAAAGAAAAGAGACAGATTTGGCGGAATGAAAAATAAAGCGTAAATTTGCAGGCTAAAAATGCATGTATGCACCTTGTATATTTCCATTGCCTGACACGGGCATAAACGTACTGACACAATGAAGAACATAGCCTTTATCATCAACCCCATAGCGGGCACCCTGAACAAACGGCGCATTCCGAAGCAGATAGACAAACTGATAGACAAGAGCCAGTGGGCCGTTGATACGGTGTTCAGCGAGTACAAAGGCCACGCCACGGAGCTGGCCGCCCAATATGCCCGTCTGGGCTTTGACGCCGTAGTGGCCGTAGGCGGCGACGGCACCGTAAACGAAGTTGCGAGCGGCCTGACAGGCACTCCAACCGCTCTGGGCATCCTTCCCATCGGCTCTGGCAACGGCTTTGCGCGCCACCTGAACATTCCGTTACGCCTGCCCCGCGCCATTGAGATGCTAAACCGCTCGGAAGCCATCAGCGTGGATTACGGCATAGCGAACGAGCAGCCTTTCTTCTGCACCTGTGGCACAGGATTTGATGCCTACATAGCAGACAAGTTCGCGAAAGCGGGGAAACGCGGTTTTGCTACCTATGTGGAACATATTGTGAAAGACTTCTTCGGTTATCAGCCGCAACGCTACCGCCTGACGTTCAAGACAGCCGAGGGCAGCAATGCGGAGACCATTGAGACCGAGGCATTTCTCATCACATTTGCCAATGCCAACCAATGGGGGAACGCCGCCTACATAGCGCCGAAAGCCAGCATTCAAGACGGCGAGATGGACATTGCGATACTGACTAAATTTCCCTTGCACGCCGTACCGGGTCTGGCTTTCCGGCTGTTTGAAAAGACGCTGGATGAGGCCGTGTACATGACCACCCTTCATGCCGCCGAAGTGACGCTACACCGCGAAACAACCGGTCCGTTCCACTACGACGGCGACCCGATGGAGACCGGAGAAGACGTGAATATCCGCATCGTAAGAGACGGATTGCGCGTACTGGCCGAGAAACGCTTCTAACGACAGAACCGCCCAGATACAGATACTCATGAAAGTAAAGATCATCAACACATCAAGCAATCCGCTGCCCCGCTACGAGAGCCGCCAGGCAGCCGGTATGGACATACGCTGCTCGCTAAACGAACCCGTGACACTGCAGCCGCTGGAGCGCCGTCTGTTTCCGACAGGGCTGTACATCGAACTGCCGGAAGGCTATGAAGCCCAGATACGCCCCCGTAGCGGCCTGGCTCTGAAGAAAGGACTGACCGTACTGAACACACCGGGCACGATTGATTCGGACTACCGCGGCGAAGTAGGTGTGATACTCATCAACCTTTCGCAGGAAGCTGTAACGATAGAGAACGGCGAACGCATCTGCCAGATGGTGATAGCCCGGCACGAACAGCCTGAACTGGAAGAAGTGCAGGTGCTGGAAGAAACCGAACGAGGCGCAGGCGGCTTCGGACACAGCGGAGTGAAGTGAATGCTGAAAAGGATATTGTACATATTACCCCTGCTGCTAATCGGGTGCAAAACTACGCACGTGGCAACCAGTTCCACACCGGAGATGACTCCGCGGGAGCAACAGATGCGCTACGTATTCTTTGAATCCCAACGCAGCCTGAACCAAGGAGACTACGCCCGCGGCATGGCTCTGCTGCTCTTCTGCGAACAACTGAATCCCGCCGATGCCGCTACCCAGCAGAGTTTAGGCTATATGTATCAGGGTCTGCAGCAGACAGAAACCGCCTTAACCCACTACCGCCGTGCTTTCGAGGCCGACCCAACGATGTATTGGTCAAGCTACGCCACCCTGCTCTTCCAAACTGGGCAGCGCGGCGAGGCAGCCGATGTGCTGGAACACGTAGTGAAGCTCCGTCCCAAGGAGACAGACGCATTGGAAGCCCTTCAGACGGTATATATGACTGACGGCGACACCAAGAAGGCTCTGCGGACCGCCGACAGGATAGAAGCTGCAGAAGGTATCAATGCCTACAACACCATGACGCGCTACAAACTGCATACGGCAGCGGGGCAACCGCAGAAGGCCATCCAGGCCATTGACCGTTATCTGCAGGAGAATCCCGACGACCAGCGTTTCCGTGTGTTCCGGGGTGACCTGTATATGGCCACAGGCAAGAAGCAGGAAGCCTTTGCCATTTACCGCGAGGAACAGCAACGCCATCCGGAGAATCCATACGTATGGCTGTCGCTGGCCAACTACAGCGAGTATCAGGGTGATGCAGAGCGGGCGGCCGAATATACCGAACGGGCCATTCTGGCCGATGGTTGGTCGCTGCCCGAGAAACTGCAGGAGGTGAAGCAGTTCGGCGAGCGGTTAAGCAAAAGCGAAGGCCGCACGGAGCGCATCCTGCAACAACTGACGGCCGACTATCCGCTGGAAGAGAGTGCATGGCAGACACTGGCACAATGGTATATCGGCAGGGGCGAATACGACCGGGCCAAACCAGTACTCCATACGCTACGCCAACTGAATCCCGACAGCGAAGCGGCGGCAAGCACCCTGCTGCATGTGCTGCAAGCCGACTCAACCAGCAGCAACGAGGAGTACGAAATCCTCATCAGCGATGCCTACAAGCGCTTCCCCGACAATCTGGAATGGAGCTACTGGCAGACGCGACTGCTGCTTATCCACCAACAGACAGACTTGGCTATAGCCGTGGCTTCGACCGCTGCACGCCGCAACGGCGACCCGCGCTACCGATTGGGAATGTGGATTATGCTGGGCGACATATACACCCTGCAGGGTAACATGGATTCCACCTTCGCCGCCTACGAGGAAGCTCTCAAGATAGACCCGCAGAACATCTATGTACTGAACAACTATGCCTACATGCTGGCCACCCACGGAGGCGACCTCAAACGTGCGGAGAAGATGAGCCAGAAGACCATCGAAGCAGAGCCAGACAACGCCACCTACCTGGACACCTATGCATGGATACTGCACCTGCAAGGACAGCAGATGCTTGCCGAATTCTACATCCGCAAAGCGATGAACAACATGAGCGATGCCGAATCGGAAGAAATAAAAGAACACTACAACGCCATCATACAGCAATGAAAAAGATACTCTATCTCATGGCAGCCGCCATTGTGCTGGCAGGCTGCTCCAACCAGAAGAACCTGCGCAAGCAGGCCAAACCCGACCCGCAGAAACAGCTCGTGGAACAAGTGCGCGCCGCCGAGCCGCATTTCAGCACAGCACAAGCACAAAAGGTGAAAGTGACAATCGACTATCAGCAACGTCAGATTAGTGCCAACGGAAGCATCAACGTGGTGTGCGACTCGATGATGGTACTCTCGGTGCAACCGCTGCTGGGTATCGAACTCTTCCGCATCGAAGTAGGGAAACAATATATCACGGTGGTGGACAAAATGAACCGCCGGTATGCGCAGCTGTCGTACAGCACAGTGCAGGAGATGACGGGCATCGGCGTTGAGTATGAAGACGTAGAGGCTCTGCTGTTGAGCCGACTGTTTGCCGCTGGCCGCCCTGACAGCACCATCAGCACACTACAGCTGAACGTGAGCGAAGATGCAGCCAATCATGTGATTGCTTTCACGGAAGCTCCTGTGGAGTACGTATTCCGCGCCGACCGGCAAAACCTCACGCTTAACGAGAGCTCATTGCTGCACAAGCCCGGCGGGCAGGGCATACAGGTGCGTTATCTGAACTGGCAGACATGGGTGGACACCGTGTTCCCTCAAACGGTAGAAGTAACGGTAACGACTCCCAAACTGAGCGGGAAGTGCACCCTTGGCATCAGCAAGATAAGCTTCAACGGGAAAGCTGACGTGCGGCCGGCCGATCTTAGAAAATACACCAAGACAACCATCATGAACCTGCTCCGATGAGACGAACCACATTGTGCATACTGCTCTTCGCGATGCTGCCGCTGCTGCTGCCGGCTCAAAGCGTGAAAGAACTGGAACGCCAACGCAAACAGACGCTGGAGCAACTTGAGCAGACGGGGAAGATGCTAAAGCAGACCAAACGCAACGAAACGGCGACGGAGAACAAACTGAATCTGCTGCAAAAAGACATACGGACCCGCAAACAGCTCATTGCCGGCATCAACTCTGAAATAAACGCTCTTGACAAAGAACTCGGCGAACTGAGCCAGCGGAAGACGACCCTGCAGGCAGAACTGGACCTGCTGAAGCAGGAATATGCCCGGATGGTGGAGCAGAGCCACTACGCCGAGTTGCAACAGTCGCCCCTGCTGTTTGTGCTCTCAGCCGACAACTTCAACCAGATGTTGCGACGCATCCGTTATATGCAGGAAGTGGCCGTATGGCGCAGGATGCAGGCAGAGCAGATAAAAGAGAAACAGACGGAAGTGGAAGAACAGGACAACCTGCTCCGCCAAAACCGCAAGCAGAAGCAGAGTGTGCTGCAGATGCAACGCCGCGAACAGGACAACCTGACACGCGACCAGAAAAAGCAGCAGCGCATGCTGCAGGACTTGAAGAAGAAAGAGAAAGACCTGCTGGCGCAACAGAAAAAACAGCAAGCCAAAGCCAACGAACTTAACCGCAAGATAGACGACCTGATAAAGAAACAAGTGAAGAAAGACGCCAACAAGCAGCAGACCAAAGAAGAAAAACTGCTGGCCGGCGGATTCGAGAAAAACAAAGGCCGTCTGCCATGGCCGACGGAGAAAGGCTATATCAGCGGCGAGTTCGGCATACAACCCCATCCAAGCCTTGCACACGTGACCGTAAACAACCGCGGCGTATATATACAAACCACTGCGGGAGCCGTGGCGCGTACAGTATATGAAGGCGAAGTCAGCGCCATCTTTGTAAGCGACGGGCAAAACGTTGTCATCGTCAAACACGGCAACTACCGCACCGTATATAGCAACCTGACCACCTTGTATGTAAAAACCGGCGACAAACTGACTGCCAAACAAAAGATAGGCAAGATATACACCGACCCCAATCAGGACAACAAGACAGAGCTGTTTTTCCAGATACGCAAAGACACCGATGTGCTCAACCCGTCGCTGTGGTTAGCCGGAGCGTAGGAGATAGGGAATTGATGATTTGGGGAACTGTGGAATTGTGAAACTGACGAATTGAGGAATTGATGAATTGTTAATTATATACACATGAAAGTATCCCATATACTTATAATGGCTTGCACCACGATGTTGCTGGCAGGCTGCAAGCAGGACAACTGGATGGACTGGAAACTGCAAAACGAGTTGTGGTTGGAACAAAACGCCAAGCAGGAAGGCATACAGACCACTGCCAGCGGACTGCAGTACAAAGTGATTTATCCGGGTAACACATCCGATACCCGTCCCAACACGGGCGGAACAGTGGTAATCACCTACAAAGGCAGCCTCATCAACGGCAAACAGTTTGACAGCGCTACCGATGCTTCGTTTATCTGTGCCTCTTCCGCCTCCACCGAGACGCTGTCGCTGACAGGCGGCATCATTGCAGGCATGGCAGAGGGCCTGAGGAAGATGCACAAACACGCCGACTTTATCCTGTATATCCCCTGGGAACTGGGCTATGGAGAGAAAGGCACCGGAACAGAAGGCTATCAGAGCCACATACCGCCCTACTCCACCCTTATCTTTGAAATTCACCTGACCGACGTTATCAACTGATGCCGAGAATGCCGGCCTGTATATTATGCCTTACCGTCGTGCTCGCCTTTAGCGCTTGCACCGGCAACAGTTTCCATAGTTCGGTGCCTACAGTGCCGGTGTATATGGATATCAACATCCTGACAGAAGATCCGCATTTTGTCACTTCAAACACGGGTGCGTACAAAGAATATACACAAAAGCGCTATGAGACCGACTTCATCGGCTACCGCGGTCTGCTGGTGTATGTTGGCATGGATGCCCGCTACCACGCTTTCGATCTGGCCTGCCCGCATTGTCTGAACCGCGTAGGTATGCAGGATATGATGTATGCTGTATGTCCCTCGTGCGGCGAACAATATGAAATGACCTACGGTTACGCAACACCGGCCCGCGGTATCAGCCGTGAGGCTTTGCGCCGCTACAGCACATCCTTCGACGGAACGATATTGCGAATACGGAATTAGGAGCAGCCAAAGTGTTCAGAGCGAGAGCAATCCTTCGGGGAGCGTAACGACAAGACGGCGTTGTTCTTCATTGATTTCCACCACAAAATCATCGTGAGCGGGAAACACCAAACCGCCATCTAAACGGAAGAGGGCATTGAGCGTGGAAGTATCCACATCGGTAATGACTCCCAGACGGCCGTGTTGCGTATCCGCCACCTCAAAACCTATGAGCGTATCCGGCGCAAGCGGCACTTCGCAACCGGCAGGCAGGTAGCGTTTCTCCATATATACCGTACAGCCGGCCAAGCGCTGAGCGGCTTCTTCGGAGTCCACGTCCTCCAGCTTGAGCAGAAGAGTGTCATCTCCTTTATAGCGATACTCTTCCGGTACGAATGGCACCAACAGATTATCCACCGAAAGAATCAGAAAAGCGGGGTCTGCTCTGTCCAGTACATCGTTGAGCAGTGTACAGGCCATCTCGCCGCGTGTGCCGTGCGGCTTGCGTACTTCGGCTACTGCTATCAAATCGTCCTTGTGTATCATGGGAGTTCTTCAGCGATTTAGAAGTTGATGCGTTTCACTTTATAGCCGGCCTGTTCGAGCCATCGGGCAGCTTTCAGACGTACATCACCCTGCAAGAGTATCTCACCATCGCGGGTGGAGCCCCCTACGGCCAACTGCTGACGGAGTGCGCTGGTGAGTTCGCGCACAGCCTTACAGTCGGTATCATAACCGGTGATAAGCGTGGCGGTATTGCCTTTGCGTTTGTCTTTCTCAATACGCAACAGGGGTTTCTTCTGCGGTGCTTCAGCAGCAGGCTGCGGCGGTTCTTCCTCTGCTGCCGGCATCATCTGCAACAATGATTCAGGTAGTTCCATATTTGTCCTATGAGAGAGAGTTTCTCAACTCGTTGCTGAGTTCGTATAGCACGATGCCGGCTGCCACGCTGACGTTGAGCGAATGCTTGGTGCCATACTGCGGAATCTCGATACAGCCGTCGCAGCGGTCAACCACCTGCTGCTGCACGCCAAACACTTCATGCCCCAGCACCACGGCCACCTTGCCGCCGGCGGGTAACGGGAGCGGGCCGCTGCCAAGCAAGTGACTGCCCTCCGCCTGCTCAACAGCATATACAGTATAGTCCGACTCATGCAGACGGTCCACCGCCTCGATGGTATCCGCACAATAGCGCCAGTCAACAGTCAGCTCCGCCCCCAGAGCCGTCTTGTGAATTTCGGCATTGGGAGGCTGACAGCAGCAGCCGCAAAGCCAGACCCCGCTCAGGCAGAAAGCATCGGCTGTGCGGAACACAGCCCCTACGTTATGTTGGCTCCGCACATTGTCAAGCACCACGACAAGAGGCAGTTTAGGGGTATCACGGAACTGCTCGGGCGTCAGACGCCCCATCTGTTGAATTGTCAGTTTCTTCATTACTCGGTTTCCAGTCTTCGTAAGAGAGTTTGAAATCCTCAGCCCTGAGGCTGTCACCTTCCGCATAGGCTTGCTGCGCCGCCTGCAGATAAAGGGATGCCACATGCTGCTGTATCCGCTGTTTGCGCTGTGGCCAGTCCGTGGCATCGGGTTGCATGGATTCAAGCAGACCTGCCAAGTCGTAGGCAAAAAGCGCTTCGTAGAGCAGGTCGGATTGCTCCACCTGCTGCAGGCGGTCCTCGCAACGGGCTGCCAACAGCGCTTTGTTGCTCTTGCGTTCGCCATCGGTCAGCAGAAATTCATTGAGAGCCGTGTTGTACCAAATTCCGGCCTCGTCGGCATCCAGACTGCGCATGGCCGCATCCGCCTTGGCAATGCAGAGGTTGAAGGCCCGCTGACGCTCATCATCGTAATGCCCGCTATAGTAGCCCGTCTCGGGTTGCCACACCCAGCTTTGGCGTGGGCCATAGAGAGGCATCCGCACCACCCGCAGATTGGCATATATCTCATCCAGCAGGCGATACACCTCGCAACGCTCACGAGCCTGCTCCAGACTCTCCGGGTCGCTGAGTCGGTCAAGCCGCTCCTGCGTGCGCCGCATGGTGCGGTCCCAGTTGCGGTGGATGAAATCGACCGCCGCCCGATTGTCGCGGTCATAACCGAGAATCACCGTTGCGGTATCCATAGCCTCCAGCAGTCTGCCGCCCCGTTGCAGCTTCTCCATCTGCACCGCTTTCACAAACAGCGAAGGCCTGTTCTCTTCTGCACAGACAACAAGCGCACAGAGCGCCGTAACAAGTAGCAATAATGTCTTCTTCATACGCTATGCAAAGTTACATGTTTTTCTGCAAACCTGCAACAGGTGTGCCAAAAGAGCATGGCATTGCATTTTTTGCGGGCCGGACAAGAGGGGAGCCGTTTGTGCAGGTAAAAAGAAATCCGTATCTTTGCAGCACTTATGAAAACGACTGCTTATCTTCTGCATTTTCCCGCCTTGCTGGTTTGCGCCTGCACGGCTATACTGTTTGGTGCCTGCACGGCTAAAACCGATGCTCCTGCCGGTTCGTTTGCCAGAGGTGCCGACCTGAGCTGGCTGAGCGAACAAGAGCGTGACGGAGTGAAATTCTACAACGACGAGGGCCGGGCTACCGAGTGCATCTCACTGCTCCGTTCGATGGGCATGAACGCCGTGAGACTGCGCGTATGGGTGAATCACGAAACGGGTTGGTGCAACAAAGCCGATGTGGTAGGCAAAGCCGTGAGAGCGGCCCGTCAAGGACAACGTATCATGATCGACTTCCACTACTCCGACAACTTCGCAGACCCCCAGCACCAGACTACGCCCGCAGCGTGGAGCGGCTACAGCTATGATATGCTGTGCGAAGCCGTGGCCGGACACACAAGAGATGTGCTCTACGCGCTGAAAGAAGCCGGTGTAAGGCCGGAATGGGTACAAATCGGCAACGAGACCCCGAACGGCATGCTGTGGCCGACGGGCAAACTGACCCGCAAGGAGGCTAACGAAGACGGCTGCTGGGAGCGATATGCAGGACTGACTCGGGCCGGATATGAAGCGGCGAAAGAAGTGTTCCCGCGTACCTGTGTCATTGTGCATGTTGACAACGCTTACGAATACAGAGACTGGTTCTTCCGGAACATGATACAATATGGCGGGAAGTTCGACATGATAGGTCTGAGCCACTACCCGATGATGAAACTATGGAGCGGGAAAGACTGGGAGGAGATGAACCGGCTGGCCGAACAAAACATCCGCCGGCTGATACGGGAGTTTCATTGTCCGGTAATGGTGGCAGAGGTAGGAACCATGAATGGCGACGAGGAGTTGTCCGCCAAGGTGATGGAGGACTTTGTAAGCAGAGCATGCCGGATTGACTCCTGCGCGGGCATATTCTATTGGGAGCCGCAATGCTATGGCGGCTGGAAACCTCGGGAATATGACGCCCTTGGCTGGGGACCGTACGATATGGGCTGCTTCACCGAAGATGGCCAACCGGCGGAAGCGCTGAAGATACTGCTCCGGCCGGAGACGAAAGATTGCACATTGCAGAAAAAGCAGTAACTTTGCAGCCGAAAGTTGCAAAGACGCGTATGACCAATACCGATTTTTGGAAACATATAGAAACGATTATTGCCTAAGGGTTCGACGCTTACGGGCTTAAACAATTGGAACAAATACGTCGTTTGAACGCAATGAAATAAGAATATGCAGAACTATTTATTTCAGGGAGGCTTGTTTATCAACGATTTTCACCGCTCGAACAGCATGGCTGCACAGCGGGAGGTCGCAATCATGTCATTGCATCCTTACTCGCGGGAGCAGGTATTGACCCAAGTAGCCTCTCTGCACCGAAAGAATAAATAGTTTTTCCGCATCAACACACCCCAACTCAAACTCAGTGGCATTCGCCAATTAACAACAGAGATAGAATTTATAACAGAATAAATAAAATCCGCCTATGACAAAAAACAATTAAAAGGCAATACACATAACTTATAGCGTTGCGCTGAAACTTGGATTCTTGAAAAGCCGGACACTTGACAAGGATTACATTTCCGAGAACAAAGCACGATGCTCACGTCTTTCAGCGTGGGCTTTGTTCGATAAATAGGAAATGTAAGGTAGTCCGGTAAATCCTCAAGAATCCTGTTGAAGCGATACGAAGTACCGCGCTTTTTTTATGTGCCTACAATGCAACCTGAGGGTACTTTACGGAGTCTGCCGAAAATCCGATGAAGAGTAGGTATTATTACAACACAACACATTTATGAAGATTAAAACGTTTGCAGCCATAGCATTTATGGCCATCTTATCCATCTTTCAGTTCTCATCATGCACGTCCAATGATGTAGATCTTACTCAGTACACCGACAACACCGAACTCTGGCCGGCCTACAGCAATGGCAAGTACGGGTATATCAACAGGAAAGGCACATTCGTTATTCCTGCCCAATATGACTACGCCAGCAGTTTTTCTTGCGGGTATGCGATGGTCCATCTGAATGGACGGGGCATGTTTATTGCCCCCAACGGAAAACTACAGAATACCCCGTCATTTGATTATGCATGTGATTTTTGGAATAATTATGCTATCGTCACGGCGAATGGCCAGTATGGCCTGTTGGATAAGAATTTCGAATATGCCCTTCAGCCCATTTATTACTCCATTAGCGGCGCGGGAAGAAACGGTTTAGTACCGGTACAATTATCGAAGGGAGATAAATGGGGCTATAGGAATACACAGGGAGAAAACAAGATTCCCGCAATCCATGACGACGCAGACCCGTTTGTAGGTGATTATGCCTCTGTACAGGTAGGCGACTGTGAGGGCATCATTAACTCCAATGGCGAATACATTATTCAGCCTATTTTTTATTCGGTGAGACCATTAGGCAACAATCGCTTTTTATTCTATACAGAACATCGTTATACGGATAATACAGGCATAGTTTGGCATGAGCCGGATGGATGCGGGCTGTTGGATGAAAAGGGACAGATTGTATTAAACTCCAATATATATCGGGATTTTTGTTCGGATGTCCAATATGTCAAATGGAGTCTTCTGCCTGCCATTAACAACAGTGAGAAAGTAGGCTATTTGGATAAAGACGGGAATGTAGTCATTTCCTTCCAATTCGATGAAGCTTATATTTTCAATGAAGGGTATGCCTGTGTCACACTCAATGATATAGACATGATAATTGATGAAAAAGGCACTATTGTTCTTCAGTTGGCAAAAGGGGAACATTTTGCTACGGGCTTTATCCATAACGGACTTACTTTAACACAGAAAAATGATACATACTACTACAAAGACATTAAGGGGAATGTGATATATACATGGACGGAGCCAACAAGTCCGAATGCTCCTAATGCTCCTGCAAGGGAAAACCGCAACTACCAATCATTGAGAGAAAAAAACAGACATGCACGAAATCCTCTCATCTATTATTTAGGCAAGGAATAACATTCCGGCCTATACGCCTGCATATTGCAGTCTGACTCATTCAGACTTACGGCCTGCTCCCGCCATTCGCCCGAGCAGGCTTTTTTGCTTTTCCGGCGTTTTCCATACGCCGCACTTACGCCTCCTCTCCACAAGAAAAACGACGCCCCGCTTGAGTATCTCGCAAAAAACAAGTACCTTTGCAGCAGCATAAATCAAAGCATCGTGTACGATGTCAAGCATTAGAAACGAATGAGCGGGAAAACGAAGATAGAACTGTTGAGTCCTGCCAAGAATCTAACAGTCGGCAAGGCGGCTATCGATGCGGGGGCGGATGCCGTATATATAGGTGCTCCGCGTTTCGGGGCCCGTGCGGCGGCAGGCAACAGTGTGGCCGACATCGCCGCGTTGTGCCGCTATGCACACGTGTTCGGAGCCAAGGTGTTGGTGACGGTAAACACCCTCATGTCAGATTCCGAGCGCAAAGCTGCGGCCCAGATGGCTTGGCAGTTGTATGAGGCAGGTGCCGATGCTCTGATTGTGCAAGACCTGCGGCTGTTGGAGGAGAATCTCCCACCCGTCAGGCTCCATGCAAGCACCCAGTGCGACAATCGGGCGGCGGTCGATGTGCTGGCTCGCGAGCGGGAGGGCTTCAAGCGCGTGGTGCTGGCCCGCGAACTGACCATTGAGGAAATAAAGGCTATACGGGCCCAAAGCGGAGTAGAACTCGAAGCCTTTGTCCACGGGGCCTTGTGCGTGAGCTATTCCGGCAGATGTTATATGTCGGAATATGTATGCGGCAGGAGTGCCAACCGCGGCAACTGTGCACAGATGTGCCGCCTCAAGTACGACCTGTTAGACCGTGACATGAACGAGTTGGTGCATCAAAAGCACGTACTCTCGCTGCGTGACCTTGACCGCAGCCGCCAACTCAGAGAACTACTCGGAGCGGGTGTGACGACGCTGAAGATAGAAGGCCGGCTGAAAGACGAAGCTTACGTAAGAAACATCACAGCCTACTACCGTCTGTTGTTGGACCGTCTGTTTGCCGAACCCGATTCGCCATGGCAGCGTGCATCAATGGGTAATATCTATCTGGACTTCTCGCCCGACCCCGAAAAGACCTTCCACCGAAGCGGTACCGACTATTTCCTGCATGGCCGCACGCCGGACATGGCCAATTGGGAGACTCCGAAATCGACAGGTGAATACGTCGGCCGCGTGACGAACATCGGGCGCAATTATATAGAGACCGACACGAACAAAGAGCTGCATAACGGCGACGGACTATGTTTCGGCGACCGGGGTTTTCTTGTCAACCGCACGGAAAGGCAGCGCATCTACCCCAACCGCATGCCTGACATTACCATTGGGACAGCCCTCTACCGAAACTACGATATCCTGTTCCAGCAGGCACTGGAAAACAGCAAAACATGCCGGAAACTGCCGGTCAGCATCATGTTGGAAGAGACCGAGGACGGATTCTGCGTCAGCATTGGCAGTCACAGCCGCAGGTTTGTATGTGACAAGACACCGGCCCAAAATGCAGAACGTGCCGAGCAGACGGTGTGTAGCCAGTTGGGCAAATTAGGCGACACCCCCTATGAGGCTGCTGGCGTGAGTATCCGCTGGAGTCGGCCCTATTTCCTGCGGACCTCCGTACTGAACCAGTGGCGGCGCGAGACGCTGGAACAGATGCAGGAGGATACATGGGCAAACGAACCGGCAGGAGCATCGGAAACGGATGAGCGCATCAACACCATTCCCGAAGGCGCCCCGCTGATGACCTGCAGATATTGCATCCTGCACGAGATGGGGATGTGCAGAAAACAGCGGACCGGCCAAACAGCCAAAGAGCCCGCCTATCTCAGACAAAGCGGCCGACTCTTTGCCCTGCATTTTGACTGCCAACGCTGCGAAATGCAAGTGCTCCCTGCCTAACTGCAAACATTTTCCGCCGAAAAATGCACGTCACATCACAAAACATGCCTTAACTTTGCACTCTCAATAGACAACAACTCACCAAAAAACAACATACACATGAAAAAACTGACACTTTTGGTTGCCGCTCTGGCAACAATGACAGCTTACGCTCAGAAGGCTCAGGTATGGGACTTCGGTGCAGAACAACTGGACACGGACACGTATGAAAACATGCTGACCGTGGACGAAATCAACTCGTGGTATGGCTCCGCTATTACAGCAGGAAGCACAGGGATTGACATCACCACTAATATCAGTGCCTCTACGGGTGTCAATCTGGTAATCAACGGTGACGGCAAGAAGCACCGCCTCCGCACCACCAACACCCTGCTTACCCGCTATGACGAAAGATCGCTGAAAGATGCCAACGATGTTGTTTACACCGGTTATTTCTATTCCAACTCCGGCTCTAACACCAAGGTTTATATCGAGCAGACTTTCGAGGCGGGCGACAGGATTGACTACTATGTAGGCTCCAACGGAGGCAAAGAAACCTACGAGTTTCTCGCACCTAATGGCGACAAGAAGCAAGCCCTGTTTACGGCTACCAGCAAGATTGAATGCCTCACCTTCTATGCTACCGAGACCGGCAAATACCGCATCTACGGTTTGGACGAGAAGTTGGTCGTAGCCCGCATCGTGCGCACGCCGATGATACCGATGACGATGAAAGGCACCGTCACCACACCGACAGGCATGCCTACCGGTTGGCAGTTGGAGTTCACCGACCTCAACAGCAATGCCAAACTGACCGTCACCCCCAATATCGACGGCACCTACGAAGCCAAAGGCCTGGCTATGGGCTCCGAGTATAAGATAACGTTGCTCAATGCCAACGGCTACGTCATCAGCTCGGCCGATGTGGTTTCCGCCGCTACCGACGGACAGGTGTTCGACCTGACGATAACGAAAATCGATATGGTGACCGTCAGCGGCACCATCGGCGGTCTGCCTGCCGAGCAGCTGGCCAAACTGAGCATCAGCTTCGTTATTCCCGAGGGCAAAGCCTATATTCCGGAATACACACTGAACGGCAACATCTTTACCATGGTTCTGGAGAAAAACACGCTGTACGATATTGTAGTCAACGGCATAAACGACTACCAGATTGACCCGATATTCAACAGCATCTATGCTACGGCAGACATGACCGATGTGACCATTCTCTTCACCCTGAAGCCTCAATATGACATCACCATCGTGCCGACAGGAGCAGGCGCAGCCGACCTCGCTGCCGCCAAATTCGTGTTTACCCGTTTGGACGATGAATACGTATATAGCTTCACCGGCATGAGCGGTATCACCCTGCGCGATGGTGTATATACCGTCAAGGTGACCGATAGCGGCATATACACCCAGATGCTGACCAGCAACCTGAAGGTGGACGGAGCTGCCACTACCAAGCAGATTGACTTCACCGCCGACATCAACCGCTGGAACTTCTCCGATGCCGACTTCACCGGAGGAGGATATAGCGACACGAACACGGAATATACCTATAAAACGCTTGTCTTCAAAGGCGGTAAGTCGCACAACAACACATACCTCTATGCCGGCAACGGCTGCGAAGTGCAGGTGCCCGTAAAAGGCAATTCGATTGTTACCGTCAACGCTTGCTACGAATACCATCTGTTTATCGGCGAGACCACGCTGGGCGACGCCAAAACCAACAGTACCAGCCAGGTGGATGCCCTGACCTACGCCTACAGCGGCCCTGCAGGCATTGTCACCATCAAGGCCACCGGCACGAGCTATATCAACAGCATTGAAGTGGCTCCCGTAGCAGAATACAAAGCAACCATTACCGTAGGCCCGGGCAAAGACTATGCCACCATCGGAGAAGCCATCGACGCTGTCGAGCAAATGAAACGCACCGCCGACCAGACCGTTACCATACTCATTGAGCCGGGCAACTACGAAGAGATGCTGCGCATTCATGCCGACAACATCATCCTGAAGAATGCAGCCGCCACACCCAGTCTGAGCGTCATGGACGGCGGTGTCAACATCAGCGAGAACGCCGTACGTATCACATCCTACTACGGCCACGGCTACAACTACTACTCCATGGACAGCGACTACAAATGGGATGCCCGCACATTGGCTGTCAACAAAGAGAACGGCTACCACACCACCGTCAACACCGGCGGCAGCAGCACCACCTATTGGAACTCCACCGTTGTTGTCTATGGTAAGAACTTCACGGCGGAAGGCATCATCTTCGAGAACTCCTACAACCAGTATATCTCCAAGAAAGAGAGCGAAGACATCGTAGTGGAAGGCACCGGCTCGAAGGGTGTCCGCCCCACCGACGAGGGCAATACCGCCGTGCAGAGCCGTGCGTTCCGTGAGCGCGCTTGTGCCATCGCCTTTGCCAAGGGCAGCGACCGCGGAATGCTGAAAGGCTGCCGCGTCATCAGCCGTCAGGACGCCATCTATGGCGACAACGGTGTACGCGTAGCTATCGATGGTGGCATACTGAACGGTGCATGCGACTACATCTTCGGCGGCATGACGCTCGCTGTACGCAAAGCGGAATTGGCGATGCTCGTCACTTCCGACAAGAACGATGTGGCTTACCTCACCGCCAGCAAATCGACGGCAAAAGAGCGCGGCTACCTCTTCTGGGAGTGCAGCGTTACGTCCGCCAAGCCGGAAATCGACATGGTCGAGAGCGCTACCGCACAGCCCGGTCTGTGGGGTCGTCCGTGGGATGCCAATGCTGAGACCGTGTTCTATAACACCACTGTCGAAACGAACAACGGCGCCTCGCTGATAGCTCCCGAAGGTTGGGGCAACGGTCTGGTGGCCAGCGGCTCGCCGAGAAGCTATGAATACGGCACCGTGGAGAAAGCCGATGTCAACAACGCCGCGAAGCGCGTCAGCTGGGCAACGGTACTCACCGCACCAACCCTTCCCGACGGCACTGCCATCACGCTGTTCAACTTCACGAAAGGCACCGACGGCTGGAATCCCTTCAACGAGTCAACAACCGGCATCAGCAACATCAATACGCCCGCCAAAGAGGCACAGAAAGTAATGGTGAACGGCACCATCTACATCCTGCGCGACGGCAACTATTACACTTTGTTGGGAACAAAAGCCGAATAAGTTTGCGTATATCAGAAATTAGTTGTAATTTTGCACGCTTTTTGAGCGAAGTCTCTGGCTGTAGCAGGGCGCAGCATCAGATGCCCTGCAGAAAGAATAGCGTACACTTCGTTCGTTAACCCATTAATAATCGTACGACAATGGATTTGATTAAGATTGCCGAGCAGGCATTCGCAGGCGAGAAGAAAGAGTTTCCCGCATTCAAGGCTGGTGACACCGTGACGGTGGCTTACCGCATCAAAGAAGGTAACAAAGAGCGTGTTCAGGAGTTCCGCGGTGACGTTATCCGCATCTCCGGCTCCGAGGACAAGAAGCGCTTCACCGTCCGCAAGATGTCGGGCAACGTTGGTGTAGAGCGTATCATCCCCATGGACAGCCCCTTCATTGAGAAAATCACCGTCAACAAATACGGCAAAGTGCGCCGCGCCAAGCTGTATTATCTGCGTGACCTCACTGGCAAGAAGGCTCGTATTCCCGAGCGCCGCGTAAAATAAGCATTACGGGGCAACAGGAAACCGGCCGGGAAGGTATCCGAAACCGACTCATCCGGCATCGCCTTATCAAGCATTCGGAACATAGCACCGCGCTGACTTTCAGTGCGGTGCTATTGCTAACAATTCCCCTGTCCTTTTCTGCCGGTAACGAAAAACGCCACAAAGAGGAAATGCCGAATCTGTTCTATGCGAACTCTATGTCAACTCTATGTGAACTCTGCATAAAGACCCCTGTTGAAGGGCACCCCATTCTATGAAACAACCCAAGACCAACGCACTGCGCCTGCTTGATGCGGCGCATATACCTTACCAGACCGTCAGTTACGAAGTGGACGAACAAGATCTCAGCGCCACACACGTGGCGGCGCAGTTAGGCGAAGACATCGGCCGTGTCTTCAAAACCATCGTGCTCAGAGGAGACAAGTCGGGCATCTTCGTATGCATCGTCCCGGGCGACTGCGAAGTGGACCTCAAGAAGGCCGCCAAAGCCTCCGCCAACAAGAGCTGTGCACCCATACGCATGCAGGAGCTGCTGCCGCTCACCGGCTACATACGCGGAGGCTGTTCGCCTATCGGCATGAAGCGACCCTACCCTATGTATATCCATCAGACCTGCAACGACTACGACCGCATCTACCTATCGGCAGGCTGCCGGGGTATGCAGGTCTGTCTTCTCACAGCCGACATCATCCGTTTCGCCCGTCTCACGGTGGCCGACCTGGTGTAAGCCGCCTGCGCCCGTCAGCAGCACGCGTGCTCGCTGCAACGATTGTCAGCCGTCTCCACCTCTAACGTGCTGTGTACGATGTTGTGTTCCTTCAGATGTTCCTTCAGATGATGCTTCACCTCAGCCCAACTGTTGAGGTCATCCACCACCACATGTGCCGTCAGCGCATTCTCCGTGGTGCTGATGGCCCAAACGTGCAGATGATGCACTTCTTCTACGTGCTCGGTCTGCTCCATCAGGCTCCGTATCTGCTCCGGCTCCACCCCTTCCGGTGTGCCGTCAAGCGACAGACGCAGGCTGTCGGACAGCAGTTCCCAGGTTGAGACAAGAATCACAGCCGCTATGACGAGCGACACGATGGGGTCCACTATCGTCCAACCCGTGAAATATATCACGATACCGCTCACTACCACACCTACCGACACTAACGTATCGGCAGCCATGTGCAGAAAGGCTCCGCGCACATTCAGGTCGTTCTTCTGACCGCGCATAAGCAGCAGAGCCGTCAGACCATTCACCACAATACCGGCTCCCGCCGTCCATGAGATGGCGGCTCCGTTCACCTCGCTCGGCTCCGAGAACTTGTGCACGCTCTCGATAACGATAGCCCCCACGGCCACCAATAGGATAATCGCATTGAGCAACGAGATGAGAACCGTGGATTTCTTGTAACCATACGTAAAATGACCGTTGCTGTGCACCTTGGCCAAATGGAATGCCACCAGTACCAGCAGCAGCGAGAATACGTCGCTCAGGTTGTGCCCCGCGTCACTCAGCAGCGAGAGCGAACCTTGCGTCAGGCCCACCACCGCTTCGATGATGACAAAGAGCATATTCAGAACGATACAGAGAACAAACACGCCGTTCAGGTTTTCCCCTGCCGCCGGTGCGTGATGATGGTGATGATGATGTTCGTGTGCCATAAGAATGATGGATTTGTTTTTCGGCTGCAAAATTACAGTGCTTTGCCTGTCAGCGCAATCGCCTCTTGTTGTGAAAACGCTCTGCCCCACCGTCACCATTTATGATGAAAGGCCTTTGGCTTCGTAGGTGCCGTCGATATTGGGGGGTGACGGAAAAGTACCGGTGAGAATGCCGGAGTATAACAGAGAATAACGGAGAGAGTATCCGAGAGAGTGCCTGAGAGAGTACCGGAAAGAGTTCCGGAGAGCGTCCTGATGCCGGTCTCCTATTTCCCTTTCAGCAGAATCCAGATTATCACAGGTGCACCAAAGAGCGAACTCATTGTGCTGATAGGAAGCGGATAGGTAAACTGGTTGGCTATGAGATCGCACAGCAGCAGCAAGTCGGCGCCTATGAGCGCCGAGGCGGGCATCGTCAGACGATGGTTGGCCGTGCCGTAGAGGCCGCGGGCGATATGCGGGACGGCTACGCCTACAAAGGCTATCGGTCCGCAGAAAGCTGTCACACCGCCAGCCAGCAGACCCGTGGAGAGCACTATAAAGAAGCGCATACGCTGCACGTTGATGCCTAAGCCGCGGGCGTAGTTCTCACCGAGGAGCAGACCGTTAAGCGGCTTCATCAGCAGCAAAGCCATCAGACCACCTGTCAGAAACACGGCCGTCAGTGCCGGCATCTCCGTCCAGCCTACCGATGAGAGCGAACCCATCGACCAGACGATAAAGAGCTTCAGCGCATCCGGATTGGCGAAATTCTGCATCAGGTTCACTAATGCTCCGGCAATAGAACCCAGCATCATACCAATGATAAGCAGCGAGACGTTGCTGTCCACCTTATAGGATATAGCTAACACCAACAGCAGAATAACGGTAGCCCCCGCTATGGCTGCCACTGCCGTCAGCCAGCCGCCTGCCGCAAAACCGAACAGCGTCCCCACCAGCACGAGCAGTCCTACGCCAAGTGTGGCACCACTGCTCACGCCCAAGATGTAAGGTCCGGCCAGCGGGTTGCGGAAGAGCGTCTGCATCATCAGGCCCGACACCGACAGGGCAATGCCTGCCATCACGGCGGTGAGGGCTTTGGGCAGGCGCAGGTCGAGCATCAGTTGCCGCTCGATGCCGCTGCCCGAGAAGAGTTGCGCAAGCGGTATGCGGATGCTGCCGAAGCACAGGTCGGCCGCAAAAAGCAGCACAAGCAGCAGCATCAGACCGACAGTTACCAGAAGATTGCGGCGCGAAGAAGCCATAAGCAGCGTTTCAGGGGAGAGGGGACAAAGAAAGAAAAGGAGAGGAAGGGATAGTAAGAAAAAAACAGAGCCATAGCAGGCTATGGCTCTTTCTACGTCTGAAGCAGCTTATGCTTTGGCTTTCTCTACGATAGCCTTGAAAGCAGCGGGCTGGTTCATGGCCAGGTCGGCGAGCACCTTGCGGTTGATGACGATACCTGCCTTATGCAGGGCGCCCATCAACTGGCTGTAGCTCATACCTTCCAGACGTGCGGCTGCGTTGATACGCTGTATCCACAGGGCACGGAAGTTGCGTTTCTTGTTCTTGCGGTCGCGATAAGCATACTGCAGACCTTTCTCCCAAGTGTTCTTGGCTACGGTCCATACATTGCGACGACCACCAAAGTTGCCTCTGGTGAGGCTCATGATCTTCTTACGACGGTTGCGACTGGCAACGTGATTAACTGATCTTGGCATAGTGTTTTGTTGTTTTGATTGCCGGCGCTGCGGTGTGACGCAGACTTAGACGGTCGGTTCCTCTTGGCAGGAGCCTCTTTCCTCTTTGCCGGACATTCGTTAATAAATGGGGTTAGCGGAGCAGAAGCATTTCGCGGATTGAGCGCGTGTTGGCCTGATCGGCTATCGACACATGCGTCAGATTGCGTTTTTGTTTCTTCGTTTTCTTGGTCAGAATGTGACTCTTGTAAGCGTGTTTCCGCTTGATTTTACCTGTTCCGGTAAGATTGAATCTTTTTTTGGCACCGGAATTAGTCTTTACCTTTGGCATTTTGTTTTGTTTTTAGTTGTTTATATTGCAGGGAGTTTGAGGCAGCCTGTAGCCTGTGAACTCCATTGTTGTCGTCCGTCTTTCGCCTGTTGTCCGCCCGTCTGTCGCCTGTTGTCCGGCAGCCGTCCTACTTCTTCGGCGCGAGGAAGAGAATCATGCGCTTGCCTTCCAGCTTGGGCAGTTGCTCCACTTTGCCGTACTCTTCCAAGTCGAGCGCAAAACGCGCTAACAACTGTTCGCCTTGCTCCTTATATACTATGGAGCGGCCTTTGAAGAACACGTACGCCTTCACCTTGCTGCCTTCCTTCAGGAACTCTTGGGCATGCTTGAGCTTGAAGTTGTAGTCGTGGTCGTCGGTCTGCGGTCCGAACCTGATTTCTTTCACCACCACCTTCGCCGACTTGGCTTTCTGTTCCTTCTCGCGCTTTTTGAGCTGATAGAGGAACTTCTGATAATCCACGATACGGCATACGGGAGGCACCGCTTTGGGGCTTATTTCCACAAGGTCAAGGTTCTGTTCGTCGGCTATACGCATGGCTTCCTTAAAGGGATAGATGCCTTGTTCCACGTTTTCGCCTACGAGGCGTACTTCCATCACACCGCGGATTTTGTCATTGATGCGGTGCGGGTCTTCTTTGATTACGCGCCCCGGTCTGCGCTGGGGCTTCTGAGGGAGTGCTATAGCTTGGGTCCTCCTGTTTTGGTTAATGTTTTGGTTGGCTGGCTCCTCCGCTTCGGTTCGCTTTTTCGGAAAGAGCGTGCAAAGGTACGACATATTTTTCATATACACAACTGTTTGGGCAAAATTATTTATTTTTCCCGTTTCACTTGTGTATTTCGCAGAATAAGCGTAACTTTGCAACGCTTGACAAAGCAATCCAATAACCATCAATAAACAACACAATCTTATGAAATTCAATCAGATTTTCTCAGCATCTTTGCTGACCGCAGCTCTCTTCTTTGCTGCATGCGGCACCACGCCCCCCAATCCTGACCAGCCTGGCAAACCCGGTACACCGACTGACACTACGCAGACCAATCCCGGAACCGAAGTGACCGCGATTACCTGTGCCGAGGCCGCTGCTCTTGCCGAGGGCACGGAAGTAAAAGTAGTGGGCTACGTCATCACTCCGTTCAGCATAGCTGACAGCAAGGACGGCGCAAGCAAGGAACAATCGGCTTGGTTGGCAGACGATGCAAGCGCAAGCAAAGGCGTTATTCAGGCCTATTACCTGACCGTAACAGAAGAAGTGACCAAAGGCGACAAGGTGGAGTGCACCGGCAAAATCAAATACTATAAGAAAGGTGATGATACGACGATTGAAATCGTCAAGCCCGGTACGATGACCATACTCGAGAAAGGCGGCAGCACCACTCCGACGCCCTCGGGCGACGTAATCGGTGCCGGTACACAGGACAACCCCTACACCGTGGCTGACGTGAAGATACTCAACAACGCCAACAAAGGTCCCCATTGGGTGAAGGGCTATATCATCGGCGCTATTGACGGCAAGGCGCTTGCCAATGCCACCATCGGTGCTTCCACAGTGGAGACCAACTTCATCATCGCCGATGCTGCCGACGAGACCGACCCGACGGCTGCCATTCCTGTACAGCTCCCTGCTGGCTTCCTCCGCACTTCTCTCAATCTGAACGCCAACCCCGGCAATCTCAAGAAAGAAGTTATGCTGTACGGCACGCTTGAGGCCTACTTCAGCGCTCCCGGCGTGAAGAACATCTCCAAAGCTTATCTGGACGGCAAGGAAGTCGTAGAAGTAATCGTTGACGGCGGCGCCAAGACGATAGCGGAAGCACTCGCTATCATCGACGCCCTCAAAGAAGGCGAGACAACGAAAGAGTCCTACACCATCGAAGGCATTGTTGATGAGATAGGCACCAAAGCAGAAGACCTTTCCAAATACGGCAATGTGGACTTCTGGCTGAAAGATGCCGACGGCAAGAAAATCAAAGCATTCCGCACGGCAGCAGGTCCGAACAAAGAGAAAGTAACCGCTCTGCCCACTGCAGGTGCAACCGTGAAGGTATATGGTCCGCTCATGAAATACAAGGACACCAAGACCAACGAAATCGTTCCCGAAATCGCTTACGGTTATTTCGTTGACTAAAACACCACTCTCTCCACAAAAAGACAACACAGAGGCGGCCGCAGGGGCGCCTCTGTTGTTTCCGGCGGGTGCTGCAAACGCGCTCTACGGCACGGCCAACCATCGTCTGACGATGCCCGCATCGGCGCTCATAGGCGCCGACTTGCTGCTGTCGGTTTCTTGCCAAGACCTCCGGAGGCACGTTGCTTTTTGTTCATAAAAACTGTTCATATCGTGCAAATAATGCTGCGACTATTGTATATTTCGGAAAGATGACGTAACTTTGCACGGTTTTTCCAAAGACACAAGGAAACAGACCCAACAACAACACAATCAACTTATAAAAACAACTAAACAATGAAGAAAAGTTTCATCTTGGCTGCCTTTATGGTAGTTCTCGGCGCAACGATGGCTTATGCACAGCCCCGCGCTATCGGTGCCAATCTTGGCTATGGTATTGACTTCAGTTATCAGCACGGCTTCGGCGAAGCCAACATGTTGGACGTATCGGTGAACGTCCCGTTCTTTAATGGTATAGGCGGTACAGTTACTTACGATTGGATCGACCCGTTCAATGCTCCCGTACCCTGGAACAACAAGGGCGAATGGCATTGGTACATGGGTGTCGGCGGTGGTGCAGGTATGTACCGCTTCAACGCTCCCACATGGTATGCCGGTGTTGTAGGTCATATCGGTATCGAATACGACTTCTGGTTCCCCTTCCAGCTGTCGCTCGACTGGCGTCCGAACTTCGGTGTATGGAACGATACCGATAACAACAGAATCGGCTTTAACACCAATGGTCTGGTCAGCGGCATCACCCTGGGCGTACGCTACAAATTCTAAGCTCTTCAGCAAAGGCGCTGCGTCTTTTCCGAAGACTTGTCCCGAAAAGGCTGTCTGCAATCAGGCGGCCTTTTCTTTTTTTGCCCGTATGACGGAAATGTTGTACCTTTGCAGCCTGCAATCAGGCCTCTATATGCAGGCAAAGCCGGCAAAGCCTTGTCCAACAGGCCGAGAAACTGCACAACACAACCATGGAACTATATATAACCATCGCCGTGGCGTTGCTTCTTGCGGCGTTCTTTTCCGGAATGGAGATTGCCTTCGTGAGCTCCAACAAACTCCGCTTCGAGGTGGAGAGTTCGGGCACAAGCCTCACGGGCACCATCATCCGCAAGTTCTATCAACACCCCCAGCAGTTCATCACCACCATGCTCATCGGTGGCAACGTGGTGCTCGTCGTCTTCTCCATGAAGATGAACGAGTTGCTTCTGCCCCACCTCGCCTTCACCGGCAACAGCGTGCTGCTGTCCTTCATCGTCTCGCTCATCGCCACGATTATCGTCCTCTTCATCGGCGAATATATCCCCAAGATGCTGATGCGCGCCAATCCGAACGCATGGCTCAGAGCCTTCTCGCCTCTGCTATACCTTATTTATATAGCAGTCTATCCTTTCGCCCTGTTCTGCATGTGGCTCTCCAAAGCCCTGCTCAGGATGGTACGCGTGCGCGTGCCCGAGAATGCCGATGCCGCATCCTTCTCGCGGGCTGACCTCAACTACTTAGTAGAAGAGATAGACACCCAGCCCGACGACAAGGCCGACGACGACCATGAGGAGGCTCCCTCCGAAAACGAGATTCAGATTCTGAAGAACGCCCTCGAGTTCTCCAAAGTGAAGATACGCGACTGCTACGTACCGCGCACCGAGATTGTGGCCCTCCCCTACGAAACAACCGACGAAGAACTCCGCCGCACCTTCGAGGAAAGCGGCTTCAGCAAACTGCCCATCTACAAAGGCGACATCGACAACATCGTAGGCTACATCCACTGTTCCGAGATGTTCGACCATCGCAAGACCTGGCGCGAACACCTCAACACCATGCCTTTCGTGCCCGAGAACATGCCCGCCGAGAAACTCATGCGCACCTTCATGCAGCAGAAGAAGTCGGTTGCCGTCGTCGTGGACGAGTTCGGCGGAACGGCCGGCATCGTCACCCTCGAAGACATCTTCGAAGAGATATTCGGCGAAATAGAAGACGAGCACGACACGCAGGAGTTCACTGCCAAACGCATCAACGACAAAGAACTGATTGTCAGCGGACGTATGGAGGTGGAGCAACTCAACGCTGAGTTCGGTCTGCACCTGCCCGAAGACGAGAGCTACGACACCGTAGGAGGACTCATCCTCCACGAAACCGGCGCTTTCCCCAAAGTGAACGAAGAGATAACCATCGGCCAATACGTGCTCAAATGCCTCAAAATGGCAGGGACAAGGATAGAAAGAGTAAAAATTATGCAATGACATTTGGCAGAGTAAATAAAAATTAGTACCTTTGCGGGCTCTTTGAGCAATCTGCCACAGAGGGCGGAACCGCCAATGCAGACAAGCGAAAACTAAAAAAACAACATAACACAATGGCAACTTTACAAAAGATTCGTAGCATGGGATGGGTCCTGGTAGTGATTGTGGGCCTCGCCATGCTGGCATTCATCCTGGGTGACTTCTTCACCTCAGGTTCTTCGTTCTTCAACCGCTCGCGCGAATATGTAGGCGAGATCGCCGGAGAGAACATCCATATCACTGACTATGAGAACGCCCGCGAGCAGCTGACAGAGGTCTATAAGATCGAGAGCGGCCGCAACGACTTCGACGAAGACATGCAGGCACAAATCAACAACCAGGTATGGAACATGCTCGTCATGGAGAAGACATTAGGCCGGCAGACCGCCAAGGCGGGCATGACCGTTACGCCGGACGAGCTCTCCGAACTCTGCATCGGAGAGAACACCCACCAGCTCATCCGTCAGCGCCGGGCCTTTGCCGGAGAGGACGGACAGTTCAACCAAATGGCACTCATCCAGTTCCTGGCAGGCCTTGAGCAGGCCGCACAAGACCCCGAACAGGCACAGAACATCCGTCAGGCACAGACCTACTGGATGTACTGGGAGAACGCCGTACGCCTCACCTATCTGCAGGAGAAATATACCGACCTGCTGCAGGAACTCGTGGGCGCCAACAAGCTCGACGCCGAAGCGGCCGCCAAAGAGAGCGCTGTGAGCGTCAACGTACAGTACGTCATGCAGCCCTACTATGCCGTGGCCGACTCCACCGTGAAGGTAACGACAAGCGACATCCGCAAACTCTATAACGGGAAGAAAGAGCAGTACAAGCAGGAGCCCAACCGCTCCATCCAGTACATCACCTTCGCCGTTGTCCCCTCTCAGCAGGACTATCAGGACGTAGAGGCATGGATTGGCAAACTCCAGGAGGAGTTCAACACCACCGACGACCTTGCCGGTGTGGTCAACGCCAACTCCGACATCCTCTATAACGGCCAGAACTACAGCGAAGCCACCGTTCCCGCCCAGTACAAAGAGTGGGCCTTCCAGAAAGGCCGCAAGGCAGGCGACGTTACCGGCATCAGCTTCGAGAACGACACCTACTCCATGGCCCGCATGGTGGAGTGCGGCTATCAGCTGCCTGACTCCGTAGAGATACGCTACACTATGATTGCTGACGCCGCACAGCTCGACTCGCTCAAGAAAGCATGGGCCAAAGGCGAATACGGCGATGCACAGGAACTGGGATGGCTCCCCGAAAACGCCATGCCCAAAGAGCTCGCCGAGAAGGCCTTCAACGCCAAGAAGAACGACATCGTAACAGCCGAATACGGCACCGGACTGCAGGTGGCACAAGTAATGGACAAGGCCGCTGCCACCCCCAAGGTGAAGATGGCCGTCATGGCACGAACCGTCACCCCGAGCAGCAAGACCTATGCCTCTATCTATAACGAGGCCAAGCAGTTCATTGCCCAGAACAACAATGCAGAGAAGTTCGTCACCGCCGCCGAGGAAGCCGGCAAGCAGACCGAACAGGCCTACAACATCCAGAAGAACGCCAACAAGGTGAACGACCTCAAGCAGAGCCGTCCTATCGTACGCTGGGCCTTCAAGGCCAAAGAGGGCGAAGTGAGCGACGTCTTCGAATGCGGCGAACAGTTTGTAGTGGCCCTGCTTGACGAGGCTAACGACGGCGAATACCGCTCCATCGAGTCGGTTACGCCCGAACTGCGCATGCAGGCTATCCGCGACAAGAAAGCCGAGAAAGTCATCGCACAGCTGAAAGGCGTGCAGACCCTTGACGAGGCCGCACAGCTGCTCGGCGCCGAGGTGCAGACGGCCGAAAACATCACCCTTGGCTCCTACCGCTTCGGCAATGCCGGCGTGGAGCCTGCTGTCATCGGTGCTGCCGTAGCGCTCGGCGAGAACGAAATCTCCGCTCCCGTGAAGGGACAGAACGGCGTCTTCATGGTGCTTGCCACCGCCAAGACCACTGCTGAAGCCCAGGCCGACATCGACCAGCAGAAGCAGCAGCTCAAGATGCGCTACGCCTACAGCCTCCCCTATCAGGCCATCAACCTCATCGAGGAGAAAGCCGACGTCGAGGACAACCGAGCCAACTTCTATTGATAAACATCTTGCAGAGGACCTTCCTCCGCACTGCACCAACGTCAGGAGCAAGCCGCCACGGTTTGCTCCTGTTTGTTTATGCCTGTCTTCTTTCTGTCTTTATCCCAAATCGGTCATTAGCGTTTTGATGATTATGGTTTTATTTTTGATTAGATTTTTTGCCGGTTTGAAGGCGCAATGGGGTTCCATTGTAACTGAAAAGCGGTTAAAAAGATAACAAAAAGAAAACCTTGTAAGCGCGAAACAGTCTAATGACCGATTTGGGTTAAAAACCGATAAAGTCTCCTTTGGCACAGTAATTGCAACAAACAGGGCAAAACGGAAACGACATGAACCGATTTGCCCTGTTTGTCTTTTATATATTGGCTGCTTGCAGCCTGTATGCCCGCACAGAAAAACAACTTCCCGAACGCAAGACCGTAGGAGTAAACGGCGTGACATTCAGCCTTATAAAGGTGCAAGGGGGTATCTTCCGCATGGGTGGCACCGCCGAACAGCGCAGCGACCCTTACAGCACCGACAAGCCGGTGCATCAGGTGGTGGTGGACTCCTACTGGATGAGTGAGACCGAGGTGACACGCCGCCTGTGGAAAGCCGTAATGGGAAGCGCACCGAAAGAGGGAGGCAACGACTGGTTGGCCGACGACTTACCGCAGGAATGGATTTCGTGGGACGACTGCCAGCGCTTTATCAGCCGTCTGGACAGCCTTACCGGTCTGCAGCTGCGTATGCCCACCGAAGCGGAATGGGAATATGCAGCGCGCGGCGGACAACAGAGCAGGCACACCAAATATGCGGGCAGTCAGGACCCCGAAGCGGCCGGGTGGATATACAGCAACAGCGGCAGCCGTACCCATAAGGCGGGCGGGAAACTGCCTAACGAACTGGGTCTGTACGACATGACAGGCAACGTATGGGAATGGTGTTCCGACTATTTCGGCCTTTACAAAGACTCACTCCAACTGAATCCGACAGGTCCTGACAAGGGTACGCTGCGTGTCGTCAGAGGCGGCAGTTGGGACAATGTGAGCGCTAACGTGAACCTCTCCGCACGGCAGGGCCGAGAGCCCGAATACACATTCTACGACTGCGGTCTGCGGCTCGTTCTTCCTGCCGAGCGCGTGGAACTGCCTCCGTCGGAACTCGCCGAAGAACAGCGTCTGCGCGTGAAAGGCCAGACAATCCGTTTCCGCCTGCTGACAGGCGAAGGTCTGCAGCCCGCCTATATCGCCGAGACCGAGGTGACGCAAAGCCTGTGGAAAGCCGTGATGCACGACAACCCGAGTGCACGCCGCTCGGGCAAGAACCCGGTGGAAGAGGTATCGTGGAACGACTGCCAGCGCTTTATTGCCGCCATGAACCGACTGACAGGAAGGCAGTTCCGTCTGCCTACCGCTGCCGAATGGAAATATGCAGCCGAAGGCGGGCAGCACAGCATCCGTCTTGAGCGTCTCGACGGCAAACGCGATTCGCTGACTATTGCGGCCAACCGTCCCCGCTATGTCTCACCCCGCAAGAAGAAAGCCATCCGTGGAACGAACGCCTTTTTGGAAATGATTCCTTTCGGTCTGAAAATCAACGAGGGCGAAGACGCCGTGCTGTATGATTACAAAACGGAGCAGCCCGACACGGCGGCCTACGTATATGCAGGGAGCGACGATGCGGACAAGGTGGCTTGGCATTACGGCAACAGCAAGGGCAAGCCTCACCCTGTCGGCAAGAAAGCGAAGAACGAGCTGGGGTTGTACGACATGAGCGGCAACGTGGCCGAATGGACGCAGAACCTCAGCGTCTGCGGCGGAAGCTGGGCCGAGCATGCCGACCACTGCCGCAGCAAGGACAGCAAGCAGATGGGAGCCTCCGCCCACTCACCCTATACTGGCCTGAGGCTGGTGATGGAACCCTAAGGAATTAAAAATTAAAAGCCGTGCGAATGGGGAACTCAATTCACATTTCCCCTTTCCACTTTCCACTTTCCCCTTTCCACTTTCCCATTCCACAACATTCCACATTTCAAACCTCCCGCTAATCTTCCTTGACAGGAGCTTTCGTCCTTCCTTTTTCATTTTTCATTTTTCATTTTCTACTTCCAACTATTTGCCGTACCTTTGCAGGCGGAAACAAAGAGGACAGATTTGACTGCTTGCAACCTCTCTAAAACAATGCTAAAACGATGCTGTGTCGCGCACCATAAACAGTCGGGTACGCGATTTTTTATTATTACATACCTTTATATGGCTTACTTATTTACTTCAGAAAGCGTGTCGGAAGGACATCCCGACAAAGTAGCGGACCAGATATCCGACGCCGTATTAGACCAGTTTCTGGCTCTCGACGAGCAGGCACACGTGGCCTGTGAGACACTTGTGACGACCGGTCAGGTGGTGGTGGCCGGGGAAGTGCGCACCAGCAGCTATGTTGACGTACAGGACACGGTACGCCGCACCATCAACCGCATCGGCTATACCAAGTCGGATTATATGTTCGACGGCAACTCATGCGGCATCTTTACGGCTCTTCACGAGCAGTCGGCCGACATCAACCAAGGCGTATCGCGGGGCGCACGTCTGGAGCAGGGAGCCGGCGACCAGGGCATGATGTTCGGCTATGCCACCGATGAGACGGAGAACTACATGCCCCTCACGCTCGACCTCGCCCATACGCTGGTTTACACCCTCGCCCGCATCCGCAAGGAAGGCCGACAGATGACGTATCTTCGTCCCGACGCGAAGAGTCAGGTGACGATGGAATACAGCGATGCCGGCGAGCCTCTGCGCATCGACACCATCGTGGTCAGCACACAACACGACCCCGACGTGAGTCAGGAACAGATACGTCGCGACATCCGCGAGATACTGCTCCCCCGCGTCGCCACCCGCGACAGCCGCTATGCCTCGCTGCTGCAGGCCGATGACTACCGGCTGTTAGTCAACCCGACGGGCAACTTCGTCATCGGCGGTCCTCACGGCGATACGGGCCTGACAGGGCGCAAGATTATCGTGGACACCTACGGCGGTCGCGGCGCCCACGGCGGCGGCGCGTTCTCCGGCAAAGACCCCTCGAAGGTGGACCGCTCGGCAGCCTACGCCGCCCGCTGGATAGCCAAGAACCTTGTGGCGGCAGGCGTGGCCCGCGAAGTGCTGGTACAGCTGAGCTATGCCATCGGAGTGGCCGAACCGGTGAGCGTATATGTCAACACCTACTCAAGCAGCCGCGTAAAACTGACAGACAATCAGATTGCGGCGAAGGTGAGCGAACTGTTCGACCTGCGCCCGGGCGCGATAGAAGAAGCGTTGCAACTGCGGCAGCCGATATACGAAGAGACGGCCTCCTACGGGCACATGGGACGCACGCCGCAAGTGGTGGAGAAGCAGTTTACCGACGGCAACGGCAACAAGTTCAGCCGCAAGGTGGAGCTCTTCACGTGGGAGAAGCTGGACCGCGTGGAGGATATCCGCAAGGCGTTCGGAATAGGGAACTGAGGAACTGAGGAACTGATGATTTGATGAACTGGGGAACTGATGATTTGATGAACTGATGAGCCGTTGGAATGTACTTTTCATACGGAAAAACAGACGTTGCTTGCCCAATGTCTGTTTTGTTTTGTATATATGAACAAAAAGCACTAATTTTGCCCCGTGAAAGACGAAACATTACGATTCATCTTAATAATCAACCCTTATATGTTCAACCCAAAAATTGTTTCTTTATGAAGATTACAAACAAACTGGCAGCCGAATGTTTAGGTACGTTCTGGCTGGTGTTCGGCGGTTGCGGAACAGCCATCTTTGCTGGTGGGAGTGTAGGTTTTCTGGGCGTTGCCCTGGCTTTCGGTCTGACGGTAGTCACGATGGCCTACGCTGTCGGCCCTATCTCGGGTGCCCATCTGAACCCCGCCGTATCGTTCGGCGTATGGGCCAACGGGCGCATGAGCTGGAAGGATATGCTGCTTTACTGGTGCGCACAGATAGTGGGTGCCGTCATCGCAGGTGCCGTATTGTTCGGTTTAGTGAAGGCCGCCGGTATGGAAGTAGGCACGTTTGCCGCCAACGGTTACGGTGAGTTCTTCGCCGGAGCGGCAGGCTATCAGCAGATTAGCTGCGGCGGTGCATTTGCCATCGAGGCCGTGCTTACGTTCGTGTTCCTGATGGTGATTCTCGGAGCTACCGACGAGCGTGCCAACGGCAAGTTTGCCGGTCTGGCTATCGGCTTGTGCCTTACGCTGATTCACCTCATCAGTATTCCGTTGACGAACACGTCGGTCAACCCCGCCCGTTCGCTCTCGCAGGCCATCTTCTCGGAGAACACGCTGGCCATGCCGCAGCTGTGGCTCTTCATCGTGGCTCCGTTGGTAGGTGCCGGTCTGGCCGGACTTGCCTACAAATGCCTGGTATGCAGCAAGGAGTGCAAGAAATAAGCCTTGCCTTTACATACCTTACCGAAGTGCACCCGTTGCGGTGCACTTTTTTATGAATGGTTATGAAGCTTCGGGAGCCGTGAAGCGGACCACCAGGATGGAGAGTTCGTACAGCAGATAGACCGGCAGCGACACCAGCAGCAGCGTGAAGGCATCGCCGGTAGGCGTAATCACAGCGGCCACCACCAGCACCGCCACCACGGCATGACGGCGGTAACGGCGCATCTGACGGGCGGATACGAGGTCCATACGTGCCAGAAACCAGGCCGCTACGGGCAGGCAGAAGAGCACCCCCATCAGCAGAGAAAGCACCAGAAAAGAAGAGACATACGATGCCAGCGTAATCTGGTTGGTCACATCTGGCAGCACCTGGTAGGTCACCAGAAAACGGAACGAGAAGGGGAATATAAGGAAATAATTGAGCAGTACGCCTGCCAGAAAGAGCATCAGCGAAGCCGCCACAAGACCGACGGAGTAGCGCCGCTCCCGCTGGTAGAGCGCAGGAGCAATGAAGCCGTACAGTTGCACCAACAGCCACGGCGCGGCGAGCACAAGTCCGCTCCAGAGGGCCACCTGAACATGCGTCATGAATTGTGCGGTGAGTTCGGTGGAGATGAAGCGTGCCTCAAAAGGTGGCGGGCATAAGGAGGCCCACCCCGTCCATTCCGCCAAGCGGCACAAGGCGCGATAGAGTACGAAATCGGTCTGCGTAGGGGCGAACAAGAGTCCGAAAAGCTGGTCACGCAGACAGAAACACAGCACGAAGCCGGCCGCCCATGCTGCCAGACAACGCAAGAGCACCTTGCGCAGTTCGTCAAGGTGTGCCGTCAGCGGAAGATTCTTGTCGTCAGTGTTTTGCGTCACCTGCTTCCTTGTCCGTCTTGTCGGTCTGTTCCTTGTCCGCCTTGCCGGCCTGTTCTTCGTCGTCAGCTGCACCGGCCAGACCGTCCTTGTAGGCCTTCACGCCTTTACCTATACCGCGCATCAGTTTGGGTATCTGCGTACCGCCGAACAGGAGCAGAATAACGAGGGCGATAACGATGATTTCGGTTGTTCCTATCATAGTTTGTATATTGTTGGAGTCTTTCCAGATATTGCCGGTGACTGCTTTACAAAAGGGCGTTGCTTCTTGGGCCACATGAACCTCCAGCAGTACCCTGTACCGTGCAAAGGTATTGTTTTTTTCCGACCCGCACAACATATCCGTGCAAAAAGCAGCATTTTTCTGCAAGGGACAGGATATATCAGTTTTTTTTCGTAACTTTGCAGGCTAAATGCCTGTCGGCGGCGGCAGGCAACAACATACGACACCCTTATGCGACGAAAATTATTCTTGACCATACTGACAGCCCTGGTTCTGCAAACCGCTTTTGCGCAACCGGCCGTGCCGGACAGCCTGCAGCAGGACACACTGGTAATCAGTCTGCTGACGTGTACTCCGGGCACGGAAGTGTATTCCAAATACGGGCACTCGGCCCTGCGTCTGCAAAACCTGAAGCGCGGTACCGACTGGACGTTCAACTACGGCGTGTTCAACTTCAGCAGCGACCACTTCTATGCCCGTTTTGTCAAAGGTGACACCCGCTACCAGCTGGCGGTGGAAGAGACCACCTGGTTTGTGGAAAGCAGCCGCTGGATAGGACGCACCACCTACGAGCAGGAGCTCAACCTCACGCCCCAGCAGAAAGCCCGGGTAGCCGACGCTCTGCTTGAGAACTACCGGCCCGAGAACCGCTATTATCTATATAACTTCGTGTTCGACAACTGTGCCACCCGCCCCTACCGCTTGCTGCGCACGGTGATTACCGACACGCTGCAGGCCCCGCAGTTCGCCCTGCGGCAGGACACCTATCGCGAGGCTATACGCCACTACTCCGAACAGCACTCATGGCCGGGATTCGGCATCGACTTCATCTTCGGCAAAGACGCCGACCGCGTGATGACGACCGAAGAGCGTCTGTTTCTGCCCGAACAGCTGATGGACTACGTGCATGAGGCGCGTCTCGGCAACGGCCAGCGCCTGTGCGGACAGGAGGACATAGGCCCATTTGCCGTCAGGAAGCACTCGTGGGCGACCTCGCCGGAAGCAGCGGTAGTGCTTGTATGTCTGCTGCTTGCCGTGCTCACCGTCGTGGATATGCGCCGCCAGCGCACTGCCTGGTGGGCCGACGGACTGCTATGCTTTACAGGAGGCCTGCTCGGCACGATAGCTTTCTACCTGAGTTTCTTCTCCATCCACCCGTTGGTGCAACACAACTGGAACTTGCTGCTTGTCAATCCGCTGCTCTTTATTCCGGCCGTACTGACCCTCTTCAGGAAAGGGCGTGACCTCCTGCGTCGGTACGCCCTGCCGGCGGGTCTGCTCCTGCTTGTTCTGCTTGCGGTGCGCCTTATAGGCGGCCAGAGCCTGCACCCGCTGCTGTATGTATCGGCCGTATATGCCCTGCGCTTGTGCTGCTTGGGCTGGCGCCAACGCAAAGGGGCGATGAAGGTGAGCATACACGGTCTGCTCCGCACACCGGCTGTAGCGGCCTTGTTGTTCGCATTCGCCGGCACGGCCGGTGCCGCCAATCCGAAACTGACGGTGGTGGTGTGCGTGGACGGTCTGAACCAGCAGGCACTCGCCGAGTTGCGCAACTACTGGCCACAAGGCGGATTGCGCACATTAGACGAGGAGGCACACGAATCGACCATCCGCTTCCCGCAGTTAGTGAACGGAGGTACGGAGACGCTGGCCACCCTCATGACAGGCACCACACCCTCGCGCCACGGCATCAGTCAGGACCGCTACTTCCTGCGTTCCGACCGCAAGGTGCACAATATCTTAGAAGACAACGAACAGACCTGCATCGGCTGCACGGAGCACCTGTCGCCCAAAGCCCTGCTCTCCCCCACCCTTACTGACGAGTTCCGCATCCGACACGGCGGGAAGAGCCGCATCTATGCCATCGGCATCGAGCCGGAACACACCATCATACTGGCCGGTCATGCCGCCAACGCCTGTGCATGGATCGACACCCAGACGCCGGGTTGGGCCACCACCGGCTACTATTCGGAGGGGTTGCCTGCCGCCGCCGACAAGATGAACATCGACGGCCGTTTCGAAGAGCTTGCCTCGCGGGAATGGAAGCCGCGCATGGACCCGGGCATGAGTCTGCACCCCACGCAGGAAGAGCGGGCCAGGAGTTTTGCCTACAACCAGAAGGAGGTGCTGCGCCACTCGCCGGCGGCCAACACATTAGTCACCGAACTGGCTCTCAATCTGCAAAAAGACGAACAATTAGGACAGGGAGCGGCCTGCGACCTGCTCCTGCTGGAATATACGGTCGTGTCGCCCAAAGCCCAATCGGACCTGCTCCGCAGTGCCGAACAGGAAGACATGTACCTCTGCCTGAACCAGGACCTCGGCTTCCTCATGGAGCAACTCGCCAAACGTCTCGGACGCGACCACTTCCGCCTGATTGTGACGGGCAAACCGGCCTTCGGGCAAGGGTCGGATGCCTTGGGAAGCGCCAATCTGGAACTGCACTATTTCAACACCGAACGTGCCGCAGCGCTTATAAACACCTATCTGATGGCCATGTACGGCCACGAACGCTGGATTGACGGAGGCTATATGGGCAATATCTACCTGAACCGCACCCTCTTGGAGCAGAAGAAGATGCCGCTTCGGGAGATGCAGCAGCAGGTGAGCAGTTTCCTTCTGGAGTTTGAGGGTGTAGAATCGGCCTATCCTGCCTCCGACATCGCTCTGCTGCCCGACCGCGGGGAGGAACGCAAACTGCGTGCTTCATGCAACAAGCGCACCACGGGCGACGTCGTATTCACCTTGCAGCCCCTGTGGGTGATGGGCGAGTCGGCAGAGAAGCCGCAGGACCGCGTGGCCGAAGAAGAACCCGTGGTACCACTGCTCGTCTGGACCACCGAACGGACCTCCCTGCCCGACCGCGAACTGGAGGCTACCGAGGTGAAAAACGCTATCCGATGAACGGAAAAACAAAGATTATCAACTATAAAACGACACATACATTATGGAATTCTATGAGTGCAAAGTGAAGTACCAGCGCGAAGTAGGCGATGGCAAACTTCAGAAGATGAACGACACCTACCTGATAGAGGCCGTATCGTTCGGCGATGCCGAGACCCGCGTATTGGAAGAAGTGCGCCCCTTCGTGTTCGCCGGTCAGGAAGTGGAGATGAAGAGCATCAGAAAAGTGCTGTACACCGAAGTGCTCCCCAACGATGAGGGCCACTACTGGTTCAAGGCGAAGGTGATGCTCACCACCATTGACGAGAATGCAGGCAAGGAGAAGAAGATTGCCACCGGCATTCTGGTGCAGGAAGTGGATATGGAGTCGGCCTACAAAGCCGTGAACAAACTCATGAAGGACAGCATCACGGACTATGAGATTACCAACCTGCAGGTAACCAACATCGTGGACGTACTCTCACTCGTCAAGAACGACAGCAACCTGTAAGCATCCATGTCGGTAACCACCAACATAACGGCTCTTCGGCAGACCATTCCCGACGGCGTGACCCTGCTTTGCGTCAGCAAGTTCCATCCCGCGGAAGCCGTCGCGGAAGCGTACCGCGCAGGCGAACGGGACTTCGGCGAAAGCCGTGTGCAGGAACTGACAGGCAAGGTCCCTGTGCTGCCCTCTGACATCCGCTGGCACTTCATCGGACATCTGCAGACCAACAAGGTGCGGCAGATTGTGCCTTTTGTACATCTGATTCACGGTGTGGATAGTCTGCATCTGCTCCGGGCCATCGAGGCAGAGAGCCGCAGGGAAGAGCGTCCCGAGCCCGTCAGGGTACTGCTGGAGGTTCATGTGGCCCAAGAAGCAAGCAAGCAGGGCTTCAGCAAAGAAGAACTGCTGGACCTGCTGCAGGAAGGCAGCTGGCGCGACATGACGCACCTGCACATCTGCGGCCTGATGGGCATGGCCTCGCTTACAGACGACAACGAGCAGATACGCAGCGAGTTCCGCGGCCTGCATGAGTTGTTTTCTGACGTCAAACACCGCTGGTTTGCCGGCGAACCGACATTCAGCATCCTCTCCATGGGCATGTCGGGCGACTACCGTATCGCTATAGAGGAAGGGAGCACGATGGTACGTATCGGCACCGGTATATTCGGAGAACGCAACTACAACCGATGAGACGCCGCCGTCAGCACATATTGCCTCTGCTACTGCTTTTGCTGCTCCTTCCTTGGGCGGCCGAAGCACGCACGGTACGTATCTTCGGCTATGTGCTGGACGAAGAGAACGTGGGCATCGAACTGGCCAACGCCTATATAGAGGGCACCACCACCGGCACCACCACCAACCGCAACGGCTACTACGACCTGCAGGCGGAGAGCGGCGACACGCTCGTGCTGGTCTATTCGATGCTCGGCTACCGCACCATCCGTCAGCCCCTGCTGGCCGACCGCGATGTGATACAAATCAATGTGGTGCTGCCTGCCGATGCAGAAGCGCTGGACGAGATAGAGGTCAAAGGCGTGCGCCAGCAAACCGGCATGCTGGACCATATAGACGCCCAGGCCGCCCGCCTGATGCCCGACGCCTCGGGAGGTTCGATAGAGAGCCTGCTCATCACCTTCACCGGCGTGAGCCAGAACAACGAGATGTCATCGCAATACAATGTGCGCGGAGGCAGCTTCGACGAGAACGAGGTGTATGTCAACGGCATCGAGGTGCACCGCCCCTTGCTGATACGTGCCGGCCAGCAGGAAGGACTGAGCTTCGTGAACCCCGACATGGTGGAGCAGGTGCAGTTTGCCGCCGGCGGCTTCGATGCACAATACGGCGACAAGATGTCGTCGGTGCTGGATATCACCTACAAGCGGCCCGATGCCTTCGAGGCCACGCTGAACGCCAGCATACTCGGAGCCAGCGCGTACGTGGGCTATGGCGACTCGCTGTGGAGCATGATGCACGGCCTGCGCTACAAAACCTCGCGTTACATGCTCGGCGCACTGCCCACCAAAGGCAACTATCAGCCCAACTTCATCGACTACCAGACCTATTTCACATGGAGACTGGGCAAGCACCCGTCGCCTGCCTCCCGCTGGCAGATGAGCTTTATGGGCAACTTCTCGCAGAACACCTATAAGTTCATCCCGTCCGAGATGGAGGTCACGACAGGCACCATGCAGGAGGCCCGCACGCTCACCGTCGCCTTTGAAGGCCAGGAGAGCGACGTGTTCCGAACCGCCTTCGGGGCCTTGGGAGCCGAAGGGCGCATCAACAGCGGACTGCGTATCGGCTTCGACCTCTCAGGCTTCTACACCAACGAGCGGGAGAACTTCGACATCACCAGCGAATACTTCCTCAAGCCGGCCGACATGAGTACCACCCAGAAGAAGCAGGACCAGCTCGCCACCGACTCGGTGCAGCAAGCCCTGCTCGGCACCGGTCTGAGCCACCAGCATGCCCGCAACATGCTGCAGGCCGGCGTCATCACCCTCGCCCATCATGGCGACTGGAGCCGCGGACAGAACACGCTACGCTGGGGGGTGTCAGCCCAGGCCGAACTCATCAGCGACCGCATCAACGAGTGGGAACGACGCGACTCCATGGGCTATTCGCTGCCTGACAACCAGCATGCCATGGAGATTTACTCCTCCCTGCGCGGCAGCGAAACCATGCAGTCGGCACGCCTGCAGGCCTATGCCCAGGACACCTACAAGTGGCATACCGCCAAAGGCGACGTGCTGCTGACCGGCGGGGCACGGCTCAACTGGTGGAGCTATACCAACGAAGTGCTCTGCTCGCCCCGCGCCTCCGTCACCTATCTGCCGGGCTGGAAACACAACTTCGCTTTCCGCTTCGCCACAGGTCTCTACTATCAGGCGCCGTTCTACAAAGAACTGCGCGACACGCTGACCAGTCCCGACGGCGTGACGCAGATACGGCTCAATCCCGGCATCAAAGCACAACGCTCGGTGCATGTCATCTTGGGCGGCGACTACTATTTCCGGGCGTGGGGACGACCCTTCCGCCTGACAGCCGAAGCCTACTACAAATACATGGACCGCGTGGTCAGCTACACGGTGGACAACGTGCGCGTCCGCTATTCCGGCCGCAACGATGCGGAAGGCTATACCACCGGCCTTGACCTGAAGCTCTACGGCGAACTCGTGCCAGGAGCCGAATCGTGGATATCCTTCTCCACCATGCTCTCGCGCGAACGATTTATCGGCACCGACAAATGGCTCATGGGACCTAACGAACAGCGGTGGGCCTTCTCCATGCTCTTTCAGGACTACATCCCCCGTCTGCCGCAATACCGCATCCACCTCAAGACCATCTTCTCGGAAGGTCTGCCCTATTTCAATCCGAAGAACCCCTCCACCCGCTGGCACATGCGGCCCTATATGCGTATCGACATCGGTGCCAGCCGCACCTTCTGCGCCAAGTATGACAAGTGGATGCGCAACAGCAGGCACGTGAAGAGCTGGACCCTGCAGTTTGAGGTGTTCAACCTCGCCGACTTCAAGAACGTGAACTCCTATTCGTGGGTGACCGACATCTACAACATGCAGTGGGGCACACCCAACTACCTGACCGGCCGCATGTTCAACGGAAGAGTAATCGTAGAGTTCAAATAACCGGTTCATCAGTTCATCAGTTCATCAATTCATCAACTCAACAATCCTCCCTCCCATGGCAAGCAACATACCCGACACCCCGATGATGCAGCAGTTCCGCAAAATCAAGGAACAATATCCCGACGCGATGCTGCTGTTCCGCTGCGGCGACTTCTACGAGACCTATGCCGAAGATGCCGTCAAAGCCAGCAAAGTGCTCAACATCACGCTCACCCACCGTTCGAGCGGCACCTCTTCGGTGACGGGTACGGAGATGGCCGGCTTCCCCTTCCATGCGTTGGACACCTACCTGCCCAAGTTGGTGCGGGCCGGCATGCGCGTTGCCATCTGCGACCAGCTGGAAGACCCGAAGCTGACCAAGAAACTCGTCAAGCGCGGTGTTACAGAACTCGTCACCCCCGGCGTAAGCTATTCGGAGACAACGCTGACAGGCAAGGAGAACAACTTCGTGGCCTGCGTATGCCTGCCTAACGGCAAGAAGCGCAAAGGTGGAGACAAAACGGCCGCAACCGGTGCCGTACCGCCTACCGGCATCGCCTTTCTCGACATCTCCACCGGCGAGTTCCTCACCGCCGAAGGACGGAACGACTACATAGAGAAACTGCTCGGCAACTTCCAACCCAAAGAAGTGCTCTTCGAGCGCGGACTGCGCAAAGAGTTCGAAGCCCTGTTCGGCAACAAGTTCTTCACCTTCGAGCTGGAGGACTGGATGCTCACCTACGACAGTGCTTTCGACCGGCTGCTTAAGCAGTTCGGAACAGGCAGCCTGAAAGGCTTCGGCGTGGACAATCTGCACGCCGGCGTGACCGCTGCCGGAGCCATCCTGCATTATCTGGACATGACGCAGCACCTGCAGACCGGCCACATACAGACCTTGAGCCGCATCGAAGAGGACCGCTATATGTGGCTCGACCGCTTCACGCTGCGCAACCTGGAGCTGTTCGCCTCGCATGCCGAAGGAGCCAAGACGCTGCTTGACGTGCTCGACCAGACCCAGTCGCCCATGGGGGCACGCCTCCTCCGCCGCTGGATAGCCTTCCCGCTGAAGGAAGCCGACCCCATACGCCGACGGCAGCAGGTGGTGGAATACTGCTTCCGACAGCCCGAGGTGCGCGACGAACTGACTCGCCAAATCAGCGGTATGGGCGACCTCGAGCGCATCGCCGGACGCATAAGCACCGGACGCATCAATCCGCGCGAACTGCTGCAACTCAGCTACGCCCTCCAGGCGCTGCAGACCGTCAAACAGCTGTGTACCCAAAGCGGCGAACAAGAGCTGCAACGCATGGGCGAGAGCATCGCACTCTGCGAGCAGATGCGCGAACGCATACGCCTTACCATCGCTCCCGACGCCTCTTCTGTCACCAACAAACCCGGCTACATCCGCGACGGTGTGGACGAAGAGCTCGACCGCCTGCGCCACATTCAGCGCGACGGGAAAGACTACCTGCTCGGCCTGCAACAGCGCGAAGCCGAACAGACCGGCATACCATCCCTGAAGGTGGGATTCAACAACGTGTTCGGCTACTATCTCGAAGTGCGCAACACCTACAAAGAGCAGGTGCCCCCCGAATGGATTCGCAAGCAGACCCTCGCACAGGCGGAACGCTACATCACGGAAGAACTCAAGCAGTATGAGCAGACCATCACCGGTGCGGAAGAGAGAATAGCCGTTCTGGAGCAGCGTATCTACACCGAACTGCTCGTGGCTCTGAGCAGCCATGTGGCCGAATTCATGACCGATGCCCACATAACCGCACAATTAGACTGCCTGCTCAGCTTCGCACGCACCGCTCTGCAGAACCGCTACGTCTGCCCCGAGATAAACGACTCGCTCGTCATCGACATCCGTCAGGGACGCCACCCCGTCATCGAGCAGCAACTGCCTGTCGGCGAAACCTATGTGCCCAACGACATCCTGTTCGACAACAACTCGCAGCAGATTATCGTGCTCACGGGTCCCAACATGGCCGGCAAGTCGGCTCTGCTCAGGCAGACCGCCCTCATTGTGCTCATGGCGCAGACAGGCTCCTTCGTGCCGGCAGAGAGTGCCTCCATCGGCATCGTGGACAAGATATTCACGCGGGTCGGCGCCTCCGACAACATCTCGGCAGGAGAGAGCACCTTCATGGTGGAGATGAACGAGGCCGCCGCCATCCTCAACAACCTCTCGGAACGCAGCCTTGTGCTGTTCGACGAGCTGGGACGCGGCACGTCCACCTACGACGGCATCTCCATCGCCTGGGCCATCGTGGAGTATATCCACGAGCAGCGCGGACATGCCAAGACCTTGTTTGCCACCCACTACCACGAGCTCAACGAGATGGAGCAGTCGTTCAGCCGCATACGCAACTACAACGTGTCGGTGCGGGAGGTGGGCAAGAAGGTCATCTTCCTGCGCAAGCTGGTACGCGGCGGCTCGGAGCACTCGTTCGGCATACAAGTGGCCAAGATGGCCGGTATGCCGCCCAGCATCATCAAGCGGGCGGAGAAGATTCTGCATGAGCTGGAAGATGCCAGCAAGAACGGCCATGTAGGCAAACCCACGGAGGCTATCGGACAGTCGCGCGACGGCCTGCAACTGAGTTTCTTCCAGTTAGACGACCCCGTGCTGGAGCAGATTCGCGACGAGATAAAGACGCTCGACATCAACAGCCTCACGCCCCTCGAAGCTCTGAACAAACTGAGCGACATCAAGCGCATCGTCACCGGCAAATAGCCCCTTGACAAATAGCCCCTGTCGGTGCGATACCTCCCCGCAGACACATCCCCCCCCCACAGAGACGTCACCCGCGGATGCATCGCCCCATAGACACATCCCCGCGGATGCATCACCCCATAGATGCATCGCCCCCACGTCTCTCCTCCTCTTTTTCCCTCTTTTTCCCTCTTTTTCCCGCTCTCCCTCTGTATCTCCCTCCGTATCTCCCTCCGCCTCTCCCTCCGCCTCTCCCTTTGCCTTTACCCTCGGTCTCTCCCTCGGTCCCCTTCCTCCGTATCCTGTACGCTGTCTTTATATAGACGTCATGGTATGACGTCTTCCCAATTCCCCAATTTCCCCACGGCTTTGCCGATCGTTCCGAGCAAAGCGAGGATAAGAATTCCCCAATCCCTCAGTTCCCCAAATCATCAATTCCCCTCCCCCATTTTCACAATCCATACATTTGTCGTATCTTTGCAACCGCAAACAAAGGGTACGTGTACCCACCGTTTGCCTGACATACTGAAAAGGCGTTTATTGAACGCTGTAGCGACCACTCGAAAGCTTCGCAAACTTTTTAATCCGGTTGGTACAGATGACAATGAATGTCCTCGGAATGTGTATATACCATGATTGGTTGCTACCATCATCATGCTGTATAGTTCTGATTGTCCTCTTGGACGAAGAACTTGTTTCAGCATCTCGCTGGTAGCCAGTCGGGATAGCATATTCAGCGTGGACTTCGTTTGTGATTTATACCGGATTGGGTATTGCGAAGACCTCGAGTGGCGTGAAGAGCAAATAGAACTCCACGCTTTTTTTGTGTGTCTGTATAAACGATATGAGGACTCATATCATAAATAAGTAAATCCATTAACCCGCCTGCCTCGGAGTTCAGCAGACAAAAAAAACAAACAACTATGTGTAATTCTAAAAGCAAGCCTAAATATATTAGGCATTACACGAACGTAGGAGCCTTATTGGGGATTCTTGACAATGGGCTATGGTTATCAAAACCTAAAATGGATTGGGATGATCTTAACGATTATCTTACTCTGACGAAGTATGCAGAACATAAAAAGAAAGATGTTTATGTTCTCTGTTTTTGTGGGGAATTAGGAAGTGTTCATCATTGGTACTACTATGGGAGAAGTGGTGGTGGACTTGCATTTGAAGATTGTTATAAAAATATCAAATGTACAATTAAATTGAACAGAGAAAAATTCGAGCAGTTGTTAGATAAACGTGGTCTCAAACTACAGCAAGTTGAATATGTTCTAAGCAATGAGGAAAGAAGTAAGAAAAAGAATACAGACACAAAGACTTTAGATGAGGTTGTAGATAAATGGGACAAATTACCAATTGTTAAACGTGTAGAATATAAAGTAGAAGATGAATGGCGAGTCATAGCAATTGGAAAAGGCAAGAATGAACTGACTCCTCCTGATTCCATAGACATTAAAGAATGTGTGGAGAATGTCTATATTCTATTAGATGAATGTTCATCCATGTATTGTCTTGTTAAAAACTTGATTATATCCAAATTTCCATGGTTGGAAGATAAAATTGATGTGAACGGCGTACATAAAAGTAGAATATGGGAATATGAGGTAAATCATATTATAAACAACAAACTATCAAAACTATGGTGAATAAATTTCTTTCAGCAGTTACAGTTACTATGCTGCTTTTGTGCACTGCATCATTGCAAGCATCAAAGATTGAAGTTAATGGCATCTGGTATGATTTCGACAGCAGCGACCTCACGGCTTCGGTAACGTATCAGGGAAGTTCCTATAGCTTTTATAAGAATGAATACACGGGTGCGGTCGTCATTCCCGAGACGGTAACGTATAACAGCAAGACCTACAGCGTGACAAGCATTGGAGAATATGCTTTCGAGGGTTGCAGCGGTTTGACCTCCGTCACCATCCCAAACAGCGTGACAGGCATCGGAAGCTATGCTTTCCAAGTTTGCACCGGCCTGACCTCCGTCACCATCCCTAACAGCGTGACAAGCATCGGAGAGTGGGCTTTCGACAATTGCACCGGTCTGACCTCCATCACCATCCCCAACAGCGTGACAAGCATCGGAGAATCTGCTTTCTACGGTTGCACTGGTCTAACCTCCGTTATCATTCCTAATAGTGTGACAAGCATCGGAGCCGAGGCTTTCTATAATTGCACCGGTCTAACCTCCGTCACCATCCCTAACAGCGTGACAAGCATCGGAGATGTAGCAGTGTAAGATAAGTGCTTGAAATATACGATAAAATAAGCAACCCGCTTTGTGCTCGTGAAACAGAAGATAAACAATACAACATTATGATGTGATTGATAACTCCGCTTTCGATTGGAGTTGCAAAAGTATAAAAATTTTCCGGTCCGAACAAATAAAAAACCTGTCTTGTGATAAAAAACCATCACAAAACAGGCATTTTTGTATAAGATACCTGACGGTAATTACTCTATGGCCTCCCAATCTTCAGAATGCAGCGTCCACTTCCCGAGTGAGTTGTCTTTTGTTTTTCTTTTTCTTACTCATTGCTGTAATTATTTACTTGGCAAAATGCCAATGGTTAAACATTGTAGCGATATGGTTGTGTGAGAATCACACCTATAACGCTGTTATAATCATTCTTCAACCTCATCCTCGAAGCTGTTGTCTTTAGCAGAAATACCTTGTCGGATGCGGTTTGCTGTTGCTGCCTCCTTGCTCTCTGCAATGCGCTTGGCGGTTTCGTCATCAATAGGCTTTTCCGCAGGCGCAGCGGAATAGGCATAGGATAACATCTTGATATAGAGGTCACATTTTTCTTTCGGCTTGAGTTTTTCCCACTCGCGCCAAAAAGAATCAATCCTTTCTTGGATTTTTTTGCGAGTTAAATTGCGAAACTCGCTTTGTGTAGGAATGGATTTTTTCGGCATGGTTTTACTATTTGTTGCTTTCGTTTCTTCCGGACTTGAGTCATCCTTGGCGATTTTGTTTTCCAAGAAGGCTATTGGCAGTTCGTCAATGATGGCATCACGGGCAGAGTATGCAGATTCCTTGTCCGGAAAAGAATTGCTATGCCCATATACTTCCGGCTCGACCACATCACCCGGCTTTGCCTTGTCGCGGCGCACAACCTTGCCTCGCGTAGTTATTACCCAAATATGTCCTGTCATTTTACCGCCTCCAATTTGCCAAACAAACGATTCATACGAATACGCTCCATATACTTAATCCACGCGACACGCTTCTGATTACGCTCGGCCACGGTAAGTCCATTGCCGTTATTGCGGTCCAGCGGAGTGTAGTAATAGCAATCTCGCATGATGTCAAGATGTGAAATGTTCTTTGGCAGCATACGGATTTTGAAAGTGCGGAACTTGCCACCAACATACTTGCGCACACGGCGCGGTTTTTTCATCTGCTTGATGTCGTCGTTGCACAACCAAATGAGTTTGCCCTGCGCATTTTCGATGACATAGAAGCGTTTGTTGCGTGCGCATTGCAGCGCATCTGCCATAAAGATAGCAAGACTAAGGCGAAGCCCGTCCATCTTCAGACCGCAGAACACACGGAACAGTAACCACTGTTCACGGATTTTGATTTTGATTTGTTCAAGTTTCATACTATTATATAATTTTACATTGTACTTTCCCCAACAATTCTGGTTATAATTTTGTCTTTTTGCGAGCGAGGTTCTATCTTGCGCGGGCGGTTGAGGTAGTCATAGCACACCCAGATACCAATAGCGCGTGTGATATGCCGGTCGTCGTGCTGTCCATCCACCGCACCGATAGAGCCATTTCCCTTAATCTCCATATAGTCGTGCTCATTCACGGCTTCATTGCAAGTCTCTATATACATATTCTCCCGCAGTGCTTTCTTCTGATGGTCGCAGACCATACGCTTGGTGGACTTGTTGGTATGGAAACCCCACTTGGGTTCAAAGCCCATTGCTATCTTTTCTGCGTCAACACGGCAATAAAGGTTGTCATAATGGTATGCTATCTCATCAAGCACATACTCGAAGTGGTCGCCTTCTGTCTGTTCAGTCTCCAATGTGTTGGACTCTATAACCAACAAAGCATTGCTGTATGCTGTAGCTATCTGTACAGCTTTCCATGCAAGCAGGTAATGGTCTATATGTCCGCACCACTCCGCAACCACTATCGGCACCCCGCCATGTGTCATGTCATAGCGGTCTATAACACAGATAACCGAACGGTCCGAATGGTCGGACGAGCCGCCAATATCCACAATTACAACATAACGGTCGTTGCATTGTCTTGCGGGGTCTTTATCCGGCATAAACCACACCTTGAGTTGTCCGCCACGCTCCGGCTTGAATATGATATTCTTTACTGCCTCCTCTCCGAAGTTTTTCTCTCCGTAAATCTCACCCTCAAATGACGGATTGAAACAGCCTTTGCGCAATCTTTCCACATCATCCTGCGGATAGAGGCGATGTCCTGTGGACTGGAATGCCTCGGTAGCGGTTGTGGGCTGGTCTGATTTCCAACGCCATTTGTCCTTCTGTCCCTTTGATGCCATTCTATACCAAGCGATTCCCTCCAATGTGGCCCCTTGTTCAAACATCCATTTCTCATAATCCGTCATAGACTCTATGAACTTACGGTAGTCATCAATGGGCAGGACATCATCTTCCTTCTCAAACCAAGGCGAAAAGAATGCTTCACAGTCTGACTCTCCGTTTATGGCACGCAACCATTCAGAGTGGAAGAAGTTGCCGACACCACGAGCCGTGGACTCGTATATGATAAAGGTATTTGGTGCGTATGCTACACCTGACTGTATCGTCTGTATGAGTTGTTCAGGCTTGATGTTGGTGGTGGATTTGAATAGTCCGACCTCTGAGAAGTGTACCATTGACACATCGTCACCCGCAAGGTTGTCCGGCTTTTCTGACGAGCCGATTGAGATGCGACATCCAATCTCACGCACAACGAGGGTCTTGTTGGACTTTTCAAACGGCGAGAGTCGCAACTTGGTATCATCAGGCAAATTGAAAAGCCACGCGGGCAGACGGCTTATCATTAGCGAATACATGCCTCGCACAAGGCGGGAAGTATTCTCTACATGGGCAATAACCTGTGAGCGTGCCATATTAAGCACAAAGAGTTGCTTCCACGCCATGTATAGCTGAACAAGTGTAGAGAATCCTACTTGACGGCGTTTGCAGATAATGATACGCACAGGCTTGCCCTCTTTGTCGTACTTGTATATAAGACGGAGCAGCCTGCGCTGCCCTCTATTAAGGCGGAAGAGTATCGGCTTGACATTGTTCGGGTCTTTATCCTTGATGCAAAAAAACGAGGCGGCGCAGAACTCGAAGTCGTGCTTGCATCGTGCACGGATAATCTCGCGGCGTACTATCTCAAGATTGACTTGAGTATAGCGCAACCCGCACCGATGAAGATATTCACGGATTGAGAAGTTGCATATGCGCAAGTCATTAAATATCTTTTCCTCGTAGCAATCAACAGGCACATGGTAGTCATACCAACCAAGTTCGAGAGCAGAGAACAAAGCACGCTCACACGAATCGCACCCATCGCCGGTGATGGGGTCGTATGTCAGGGCACGCTCCTCGTTGCGTTGCTGATTGATTAGTATGTATTCTTCCACATTCATTCTTCTTTCACTCCGAACAGCCCCGTCTTGTTGGCATATTGATGTGCGAACTCACGCAGACACATATACACAATACCTTCTGTAAAAGCAAAGAGGTGCAACGGCACATTGGACTTGCCAAAGATTATTTGCACCAGTACAGCGAGAGCCACCCATATATAGTTCAATGCCTGTTTCCTTGTGGGGTTGAGAATTAGCAGCACGCCAAGAAGAAAAAAAACGCATCCAGACATCCCGACCGTAGGGATGTCAGTTGCACAGACTGCTCCGGCAATTACAGCAGCCCAATACACACTTGCTGCAAGCCCGATTGCGTTTGTGTTATAATGTGTGGAATAGATACGCCGTATAGGAATCCATAACATCAACAAAGAAACAGAGTTAATAATCAGATGCAGCCAAGATATATGCAAAAGCATATAGCCAAATGCTTCATACAGATGTGTCGTTGAGACACCGTATTGCGAGACTAATCCCTGCGGTGTCAGAGCAAACAGCAGAATTGATATGAGTATAATAAAGTAAATCATTTCTTTGATAGTGTTCGTTTGTAGGCCATAGCACGATAGTAAAATGCCGCGGCAGATGATGGTGTGATATAGAAGGATGGTGCAGGCGATTCAAGAATGTCCTGCATAAGTGAGTATTTGAACTCAATACCGTTATTAGCGGAGAGTCTGTCTTGATAGCGGGAAAAGATGTCAAGATACATCTGTCGTGTAGCCTTGGTGGCAGCATTGAGCGTGCCGGTGCACAACCACTCGTTATACTTCTCCATCGCCTGCTTGGGGGTGATGTAGAATTGGGGAGCGGTAGTGGTTGCTGCCAGCCTACATAGTTTTTTCAGATTGGGATGAGAAGAAGATGTTTTCTTCCAAAGTTTATCGACAGCCTGTATGAAATGAAGCTGTCTCAGATGATAGTTGTAGATACGTTCGGACCTTACAGAGCGGCATGTTTAATGGTTGCACCTTAAAATTACTACAGAATAGGCATTTGTGCAAATCAAAATTACTTCTGCGGTGCAAATAATTACATTTGCCGCAATTTTTAATCACATTTGCCGCAACCTCTCTTCTTATATCGCAGTAATTTTACCGCCGAAATCTTTTTAACGCATTTACGATTATGACAGAAGAAGAGAAAAAAGCACAAGAGGAGGCTGCTGCACGAGAGGCAGAAGCCGCAGCTGCTGCCAATGCAGGAGGTGATGGCAATGCGGAAAATGGTGAAGACCCCGAAAGTGCCGTGCAAGCCAAAGACGGTAATGGTGCGCCTGTAACCGAGCCGATGCCCAAAGATGTATTCTTCGAGCGTATCAGAACCAATGTTCCGGACGGAAAATTTGAAGATGATGAGCAAGAATACTACCGCCACGCCATGGAGATTTTAGACAAGGCGGAGGATGGCAGCAACAAGTACAAAGGACTGACCGAAAAACTGACACGTCGCTATCAGGAAGACCCGGAAGAAGTCGCCATACTGATGGACTATATCGAGGGAATGCCGCTTATGGCAGCCATCGTCAAGCATAAAGGCGAAGAGGCTCTTACTATGAAAGAGGGTGACGAAGGCTGGGAGGACTACCAGCAAGAAGTCGGCAGACGCAAGGAGGCTCGTGAGACCTATATGAAACTTATGGATGAAGTAGAGAACAATTCTACGACTACTGCCGAAGAGTTTAACAAATGGGCCGACGAACTGAAACTTGACGATGAGCAGAGGAAAGCGGTATGGGACCTGATGCAGAGCGACCTTGACAATATGACGAGAGGCAAAATTTCTCGCGATGTATTTGACCGCTACAGCAAGGCGTTGAATTATGAGCGCGATGTTGAGGGTGCGCATGAGCAGGGCAAGGCCGAGGGCAAGAACGAAGCCATCGAAGCCAAACGGAAGCAGATGAAAGGCAGCGGACTGCCCAACGGAGGCGGAGGCAACAGCGAACATGAAGAGGCAGAAGAGACAACTGACCCGACAGCACAGTGGCTTGCCGCTATGATACACAGATAAACAACAATTATTAACAAACTAACAACTAACAGCAATGAAAAAGTTTCTGAAAAACTTTAGCGTGGTGGGCTTTCTGATGCTCATCTTGTGTGTGGTACTCGGCGTCGGAGATATGTCGGGTGCAGTAATGAGTGCCGATGGTGCTCCTGCGGCTGTCGAGAAGCCCGGTGCAGGCGACACTCGGGAAACCGTGACCACTATACCCCACGGTGATGGTGGCGGTTTAGAGACCTTGGATATTCGTGCCTTGCGTGCGGATATGATTGATGACCCCATTGACCAGAACCTTGTAAAGATTCGTCCGGGGTTGAACCGAATGGATACGATACTGCGTTACTTCAAGCCCGTACCGACCAACAACTTCGAGTTTGATTTCTACGGTATTGCAACGAGGGAATTGAGCAACAACCTGTCCGCAGCGGCTACCATTCATAGTGATGGTGATGTGCATGAGGTATATGGTACTGCTCCCCTTGCCGGCGGTATTAGCGATATTGGTGACGGCGACTGCTTCTATGTACCAAGTGTTGCAGGCGGCGGGAAAGACACCTCTCCTCTGATGCTTTATGTATATGAGAAAGACCTTGACAACAAGATAATCAAGTTCACCATTGCCGAGGACCAGATGGCGGAGACCACTTCCGGAGGTGTTACCACATATTCCATTCCTGCCATTGCAAAAGATACCGTTGTGTATCAGCTCTCGCGTGCGGTTGACGAGTTGGCAGTAAAGACCGATGCCGCTTCTGTTCTGCCGAAGCCTACTCACGGCTACTGTCAGTTCCATATGGCGCAGATTGCCCAGTCCACTTTCGAGAAGATGATGGACAAGAAGTTCAAATGGGACTTCTCCGAGGTTGAAGAGCAGGTTCTGTATGAGTATCGCCGCAAACTTGAGGGTGCTATCCTGTTCAACAAGGGTGCGAAGATTTGGAATCGCAAACTCAACAAGTATGTATATACTATGGGTGGAATCACCCGTCAGATTTCCAAGTCGTATGAACTTGACTTGAGCGACATGACCAAGGGCAACGAGGCATTGGTAAGTCTTGAAAAGTATGTGTTTACCGGGAATAGCGGTTCGGAGACGCGTATCTTGCTTGGTGGTAGCGAGTTCGTTGAGGCCATCTCGAAGATAAAGGCCGTTCAGAAGCAGCAGGAAGCAGGCAATACCGAGGTGGTATTCGGTATGACTTGGAACAAAATTATCAGCAACTTCGGCACTCTGTTGCTTGCACACGCCGAGATATTCGACGAGTACGGTTGGAGCGACAAGGGCTTGGTACTCGACCCGATATTCCTGCGCAAGTGGCAGTTGCAGTCGTTCAAGGCACAGCCATACGATGGTGAGAAGCTGATGATTATGAAGGGCGAGATGAAGGTGTTCAGCGAAGTGTTCGGCGTTGCGGTTTACAACCCCGATGTGCACTGCAAGGTAACTCTGAAACTTACCTGATAGGCACGATTATTCAAACGAGGGGGCTTATGGAGCGGATAGGCTCTTGTAAGTCCCCTCTTCTTTATTTAATCACAAAGGTATATCATTATGAAAAAGATTTATAAAACGCTTTCAAGCAGTACAGTAATACAGGTGAACACAAGCAAAGGTGTCCGTCCTGTATATTTCAAAAACGGCTTTATCGGTCTTGGCACTCTCCGTGGCGGAAGGTTCGATACGGAGGATGAGGAGTTACAGAAAGGTATTGAGTCCCACCCCCGCTTCAAAAGCGGATTCAGCGACCAGATATGGACCGATGACATTACCTTGCCGGCAGAGGAGAAAGCCGCAGCGGAGGTCGTTGTAGAAACAGAACAGCAGAAAACTGATGCACAGGAAGAGGTCGTTGCAGAAAATGAGGTTCAGGTCACAGAGGATTTGCCCGAAGAGGAGGCTGCTCCAGAGGCCGGAGAAACGGAAGTGTATAATCCTTCCGACTTCCATGATGTAACGACCGTGGCAGAGGCACGCAAGATACTGAAAGAGGTGTACGGCAAGAGCCACAACGAGGTAAGAAGTAACGCCCAAGTGCTCTCTGTTATCAATGAACTCGGGCTTAATTTCCCTAATTTGAAATAACAATGCTCGGAAAAGAGATAAAAAATCTGGTAATTGTGAAGATGGAGGAATACACTCCGTATGGTCCATCTTCGGGTTCTACCTTGTTGGTTGGCGGAGACCGACTTGACGAGGTTAAGCCAGTGTACAGCTATGTAGCCCAACACCTCGCAGAAGCAGCAAATGAGATGCTGATGATAGTTCCGATTCATAAACTGCTATACAAGGAGTCGCGTATGGCTGCTGTTGCCGATACTGACGACAATCAGATTGGCTACATTCCATTACCTATTGATTATCTCCGTCTGCATACTCTAAAGATGAACGGTTGGACTCGCCCCGTGCACAGGGCAGTACACGAGGGCGAGCCATCGTATGACTTACAGTTTACCCGTTGGACGAGAGGAACAAGACAAAAGCCTGTAGTAGTTCTTGCAGGTAAGGGTTCAACTCTTGATACGGCACAGATAAACGCAGAAATAATATCTGCCGATGAGATTGAATCAGCATTAAATGACTGGGAGACCCGCTGCCGGAACAAAGGCGAGTGGGTCAACAAGTATTGGCAAACATATCCAAACGGCGAAGTTGTAATGGGTTACTATGACATGGAGAATGACGAAGCACGAAGCAAGACCTATTCCTCTCCGCATCTACAGTATTTCAGTGTAGCGGCAAGTAATACGCACATTGTTGATACATTCACATATATTCCTGTCTTTAGCGAAAGCCGCGATTATGACCGTCGGGTTGCCGAGGTAATAGCACTCAACTGCGCACGCAAAGTATATGAGGTGTATGGGCAGACCGAGCAGATAGGAATTATTACGAGCGAAATAAATTCTGTTCTTGAAAATATGCGACAATGATTGACAAGAATGACATAAGATATAAATATCTCAAGCGTCAGGACAAACAGGAGACCTCCGTCCTATTGGAGCAGGAGCAGGACATTGAGGCCCGTGGCGAGAATCTGAAACGCCTATGGCGTTATCGCGGCTATTGGGATGCTTTGGCTGAATACCGCCGTCGCAGGCAGCGCGTAAAGCGTTATGAGCGTGGTAAGCAGTGGGATGATATTATTGAAGTGAACGGCAAGCGGATGAGTGAAGCCGCATACATTATGGAACAGGGCAAAGTGCCACTGAAGAATAATGTAATACTTCAAACGCAGAACTCTGTCGTCGGCGTATTCCGTGGTAACTATACTTATCCTGAATGCATAGCCCGTGCAAGGGACAACCAACAGGTAGGTGAGATGATGACTGCCATGACACAATATGTCGAGCAGATTAACGACATCAAGGAAGTTGATGCTGCGGACTTCTTGGAGGGGTTGCGCAGCGGTCTTGCCGTTCAGTATGTTGACTTTCAGTGGAACGACGAAACACTGACCAAAGAGGTTACGATAGAGAGTTGTCCTGTTACTCACATTTTCCTTAACGGCGGTATTCGCGACATGCGCGGCAAAGACATTACCTGCATCGGAATGCTAATGGATATGCCTCTTCACAAAGTGGTGCAACGCTTTGCAAAGACCGAAGAAGATGCAAGAAAAATACGCGAGATATACCGCCATGTGGATAAAAACAGTCTCGTGGGATTATACCATACATTCATCAACAGCCGCACCAATTCACTTGATTTCCTTACAACAGACAGGACAGACCTTTGCCGTGTGATACAAGCGTGGGAATTGGAAGAGGGAGAGTGCTGGCTTGTTCACGACCGATATGAGCAAACCTTGAACATCTATCCAAAGAAAGACAAGGCTCATATTCTGAATATGATTCGAGAGAGGGACAAGGATATCGCAGACAATGACCTTGACCCCGAGCAGACAAAGATTACAATGGAACTTCACAATGATGTGTATTGGTATGTGAGGTATCTGAGTCCGCGTGGTGATGTGTTGTATGAGTCAAGGAGTCCGTTTGCTCATCGTAGTCATCCATTTGCAGTGTATATGAGCCGTCTTGTTGACGGGGAGATATATAGTTTCATTGATGCGATTATAGACCAACAGCGGTATATCAACCGTCTTATCACGCTTAATGACTTTATCATGAGTGCGAGTGCCAAAGGCGTACTTGTGTTTCCTGAAAATGCCATTCCCGCAGGAATGACCAAAGAGGATATTCTTGAACAATGGGTAAGCTACAGGGGTGTCATCTTTGCCAACCTGAAACCCGGTGTTCCCGTGCCGCAGCAGATAAGCACCAATGCCACAAACATCGGAACAAACGAAATGCTTGCATTGCAACTGCAACTGGTGCGTGACATCAGTGGCGTACATGGTGCAATGCTTGGCAGGGAGGCAAAGAGCGGTACTGCGGCGAGTCTGTATGCACAAGAAGCAAGCAATGCACAGACCAACCTGCTCGATACTATTGAGAGTTTTGCCGCTTTCCGCAAACGCAGAGACTACAAGGTTGCCAAAACCACCGCTCAATGCTATGACTATATAGACTATGTTCCTGTTGTCGGCAAGGAGTATTCGGAGAAAGCGAAAGAATGGAATGCTGAATTGGCATCGAAGTTCGACTATTATATAGTAATCACGCAAACCAACAATACCGAACTGTATCAAGCACAACTCAACCAACTGCTTATGGCAGCATTGCAGCAACGGCTGATAGACTTCAAGACGGCATTGGAGGCAGGACGATTCCCGTTCGGAGACCAGGTACTTAGATTGCTTGAGCGTAAGGAGAAGGAGATGCAGCAACTGCAAGCGCAACAGCAGGCTATGATGTTACAGGGACAGGCTGCAGGTGTCAATGCGGCAGGGGCCGGTGCAAGCGAAGGACAGATAGCGCAGATGGGAGCGGATGCCGCAATGCAAGCCTTACAAATGGGTAATGAGGGTGATGCTTTGACTGCACAGGCGGGGCAGGCCAATCAGCGAGCGATGCAGATGATACAGCAGGCTCTCGGATAATTTTCACATTTGCCGCAACAAGGATAATTAAAACACCGTAATTTTAAGGCGTTATGATGACAACAGAAGAAGCGTTATATTGGAAAGGCTATATTGATAATGAAATAGCCCGCAAACTGGCAACAATGAATGCCAACCAGACTGATGCTCTGCGTATCAGCAGATTTGCCAATAGTTATATGCAGTTGATTACCGGGCAGCAGTTTCTTCCGCAGGGTATCTTCCGCGAGTTCTTGGAGATGTTCGAGAACATACCTGCTCTGCAAGGCAATATCCAAGAGATGCAGGAGAAACTTGACGAGTCCATCCGCAATTTGCAGAATGCCGAGTCTGAGATTTCAGACAAAGCGGATAATATCAACAACATCAAGCATATCTATTACCCTGCATCAGCCGCACAGCCCACACCCGCAAGCATTACCGTATATTTTGATGCACTTGATGAGACCAAGACTTTGTATCTTGCCAAAGCTGAAGGCTGGTATGAAGAGGGTGCTCCCGACCATTTCTACCAAGCAGACCCTGCAACTGTTGGTTCGGGAGTGTTCTACAACAATATGCAGGTTGGTACAATAACGAGCTATACAGCCGCAACAGAAGGTGCGAGCAAAGCTTCAAGTAATCCGTTCTATCATTACTATGATATGAATTGGATTGAGGAAAGAACCGGCAGCGAGGCGGGCAGTTTGGAAGAGGATGATATTATCAACTTGTTTTATTCAGAACTCAACTCTTACTCGGGAGAGATGCACATTGTCGTGTTTGATTTCCCTCACAGAGGGTTGCAGTCTTGTACCTATATTTTGCTCAAGCGTACCACGCAGACTACGCCCGGATTTGTAACCGGCGGAAGAAGAATTGGCGGAATGGTGCTGCTTTCGTTTGACGGTTACTATACTTATTCTTCCGCCATAGTCGGGCACGGCAGTCTGAGTGTCAACAACACATG
>JAFUEI010000018.1 GCA_017464025.1 Paludibacteraceae bacterium
CCTACGACGGATTCTCCAGAGACACCATTGCACAAGTGCTGGAAAAACTCGCCGCCTGCTGTCAACCCGCAGCGGTAGGAGTGGACTTCCATTTTTTGTTGCCGCAGGACAACGACGCACGGTTAGTGGCCGCCATGCAGGCCCTGCACGACCGGTTGGTACTGCCGGTCACCGTTGCCGGAAACGACTCCGACGGATACGTGCTGCGCGGCAAACCCTGCTTTGCCGACTCGCTGCCCGAGGTACGGTTCGGAGCCGTCAATCTCGCGGGCAACTACTTTTTGGACGTAATACGCGACTTCCCGCCTTTTTTTGTGGCGGAGGGCGACACCTGCCGCAACATCGCCGTGGAACTCGCATGGCTCGCCGACCCCGTGACTACGGAACGCTTCCTCGATGCCAACAAGGACAGGGAACTCATCACCATATCCTATCCTTTTCTGCAGCCAGACACCCTCAGCGCCGCCTCCTTCCTCCGTGAAGAGGAAGACTGGAGCGCATGGGTCAACGGAAGAGCGGTTCTCATCGGGGCGGTGAAAGACATCAAGGACACCTATCAGACCCCGCTCCCTACGCTCACGCCCGGACTCATGATTCATGCCTATACCGCCGGAACAATCTTGCGGGAAGACTCCATCACCGAGTCCGGCAAGGGTACCGGATGGGTGTGGGCGGTCATTCTCTGCTTCCTGCTGACATGGATCAACTGCCTGGTCGGCAGCAGGCTGCCCGATGCCGGCAACGGACTGATGCGTATCTTCCAGTTCCTTGTGATGCTGTTCCTGCTCTGGTTCGGCTATTTCAGTTTTGTGACCCGACATGTGTACTACGACCTCAGCCATGCCGTCATGATGCTTCTCCTTTTGGGATTCGCCTACGACCTCTACGGGCTTTTTGAACCCGTACGTCTCAAGATAACAGCCTGGTTGCATAAACATCAAAAAAAACGCAAACAATGAAAATAAAGAGATTTGCTTTTCTGTCCCTCATCGGACTCCTCCTCCCGCTCACGATTGCAGCGAAAGACTATGCCGTATATGCATGGAGCGGAACGGTCAGCTATGCCGATGCGCCGGAACGTGCCGTCCGCCGTAATGACACACTGCAAACCACCGACTGCTTTCAGATGGGCAGGAACGCCTCTGTCACCTTGAAGGAGCTGGCAACGGGCAGGCTCTACTCCTGCCGGACGGAGAATGCCAGAAGTGCATGCGTAAAACAGATTGTCAGACAGCGTTCAGACAACTCCGTCTTCGCGGTAGTCAAGGAAGTGCTTTCGGAGACAACGAAAGGGCGCAAGGCAAAGGCAAAAAAAACGGAGTTCAAGATACGGGGTAGCGGCGTGCGTGGCGGCGGGCACGACAACTTCTACACTTCCCTGCTCCGCGCCTCGGCGGAGTTGGCCGACACGTTGTGCACCGGCCGCTGGCCCCGTCCTACGCAGTTGCTCACACTGGTGCAGCACAACGATACCGACGGATGCACCTTCTCCATTGAGAACCGTTCGAAGCGGCCCTATATAGTCAACATCCTGGCAGTGGACCGCACCACCTGCAAGGCGAGTATGTGCATCACCTTCCCCGCCGGTATGTCCGAACCCTATCTGGTTTCCGAACCCGGCACGCGCATGAGGCTTGACGACTTCCGTTTTGCCACCGACAACCCCTCCGTACGCTATCTGCTGATAGCCACCGAAGATGCCTACGATGCTGCCGTCCTTGACGGATTGCTCAGCCTGCCGCTGTACGAAGAACAGGATATTCCCTATAAGAAATACCTCACCTCGCGCCCGCATCGCGAGCAGCGCAAGCAATAGCCGTACCGACACTGCAAGCGATAGTTTTCAGTCATTGTCGAGGAGAATGGTGACAGGTCCGTCGTTGACGAGCGAGACCTGCATGTCGGCTCCGAACCGGCCCGTCTGCACGCTCATGCCGTAGCGCTCGCGCAGCAGGGTGTTGAAGCGGTCATATAGCGGCTCCGCCTGTTCGGGGCGGGCGGCATTGACGAACGACGGCCGGTTGCCGTGGCGGCAGTCGCCATAGAGAGTGAACTGCGAGATGCTGAGTATGCCGGCCCCAGACAAGCCGCCGGAGGCGGCAAGGTCGGCCAACGAAAGGTTCATCTTGCCTTCCGCATCGCTGAAAATACGCATCTGTGCCACTTTCTTTGCCATATACTCCGCCTCCTGCTTTGTATCGGTATGCGTGATACCCACCAGCAGCAGAAAGCCTTTGCCGATGCTTCCCACCGTTTCGCCCGCGATGCTGACGGAAGCGGAAGAGACTCGCTGTACGACGATTCGCATATACGTTTGCTGATTTTGCCTTATATTATACATCCGTATCGGCGTTGCCAGGTCCGCCTGCCAGCGTTGTCCTGTCCGCCTGTTCCGACCGCAAAGGTAGTGTTTTTTTTCCATACGGCCAACCGCATAGCGGCCCGCAGGGGAAAACGACACAGGCGTTTGCCGGATTAAGAAAAAAGGATTATCTTTGCAGCGTTAATTAAAAAGAATAACGTGGAACCATCGGACCGGAGATGGTGCGCGAATGTTGATTTTTCCGGCGGATATTACAAACTAACAATATACTCTATATGAAAAACCTTTACTTTATTGCACTTGTGGCAGCAGGGCTGCTCTGTGCTTCCGGCGCGAATGCCGCCAACTCCATCTGGATTCTCGGAAAACAATACACGGCTGATGCCGATATTTTCGGTGACGGCACAGTAAGATACGTCGAGTCCACACATTCTCTTTATCTTAACAACGCTAATATTAGCAACAAATCCACTGAGGAATTGACAGATCCCGATATCATCCCTAATAGTAAATACAGTTTAATCTACACAGACAATACATCAACTTCAAAAACTCTCACCATTTATCTTAAAGGAGATAACACGTTAAAGAGTCATGATGACATAGAAAGGACTACAACTATAGGCATTAAAAATAGTTCTACTACTATCAACTATACACTTAACATTTTGAAAGATCCTGATGCTACAAGCACCCCGTCACTTACCATCGTTAGTAATAGCAGGGGAATTAACGTTGACAGCAATGCCCAACTGGGTGTCCTCAACTTTGACCATTGCGGCGATATCACCATTGATGCAGGATATGAGGGGATTGAGGTTAGCGGCAAACTGACATTTAACTCTGTGAACGCCAAGATAAAAGGTTCTTACGCCGCCCTTTGGTCCTACTCAGAACCTACTTACACCGATTGCTCTCTATCATCAACCGAAGACATGAGTTATGATTCGGAATATAGATACTATATGGACGCCGATAGTCATCTCATCAATGAAATTACTATTGAGCGCGAACTCGACATCTGGTTGAGCTACAACCGCATGGGGAACTATATTATCGACAACCAACATCCTTCAATAATATCCGGCAGCATCGGATATTATTCCGACACCCGTGTGCTGCTACTTGACAATCTGCATATTGAAAACGAGTACCTGATAGTAAAAGAACCCGGAGTTACCATACAAGTGAAAGGTGATTGCCGTTTTGACAATGCTTATTGGGAACTGGATACTGACAGCATCACTATCACCGGCAACGGAACGCTTACGATTGAGAACAGTAACGGAGCTAATGCCCTATTTGCTTATAATAATACCAAACTCACCATTGACGGACCGACCATAAATCTCAAGTCGAAAGAAGAGGCCCTCTATAGCGACCTCTATACAGGTGAAATTGTTGTCCGCAACTCCAATATGACGCTGGAAAGTACAACAGCAGCGGCAATGGACCGGGTTATCTCCCTTGTCTTGGAAGGTTGCTTTATCCTTACGCCCGAAGACAGCGAGTTCAGCGCAACTTACTCATCAATTGTCGATTGGTATGGCAATCGTGCCAAGAAAGTGGAGATTGTGAAAGGCCAACTCTACGGCTTCACCATAGGCGGCAAGAAAGTACACTCCGCAGATGCAGCGGACATAATGGGCGACGGCAAAATCAGCTACAACGCAAACAACAACACCCTTACGCTCAAAGATGTAGAAAGCAATTATTTGATTAACAACACATCTCAGGAAGGCCTTAAGATTACGGCGGCAGGCGACAGCAGCACCGTCGGACGCGTAATAGCGTATGTGAACACCACCTTCAGCGGCAACAAACTGATGCGTATCATCAACGAGCAGACTGCCACCAACGCCATTGAGGTGTATCCTTCTGATGAGCACAAAGCGATTACTGTCAGCATGAACAATGCCAACATAAAGGTGATAAGCAAATATAATTCAGCTATCAAAGGAATAACCACCGATACTGACCAGAAGGTGATTCTGAACGTCAACAATGCGGATGTGGTGCTCAACGGCAAGACGGCGGCGGCCACCGATATTGACGAGTTTACGCTCAAAAACGGGAAGATAAACGCACCCAAGGGAGCCAAATTCGACGGGAACCTCTCCACCTTCACCTATATGGACGAGGATGTAAGCAAGACCGTTACCGAACTCGTTATCAAGGGCGGAGTGGAATACAGCCTCTGGGTCAGCGGCAAACAGGTTACCTCCAGAAATGCGAACAGCCTGGCGGAGGGCGTATCGTTTGACGCAGAAAACAACATCCTGACACTGGAAGAAGCGGAACTGAGTTCGTCCAGTTCGTACGGCGCCATACGCTCCAAACTGGAGGCCCTGACCATCGCACTGAAAGGCAAGAGTACGATTGAGTCAAGCTATGATGCCATACAAGTTAATTACGGAACCGTAACCATCCAGCCGGCCGAAGGCAGCAAGGGCTCTGTCACGATAACCACCGATGAAGCGGATGCCGCTATCATGCTTTCTGACGAAACCGCCCTCAATATCACCGCCGGAGTTTCCGTAAAGGTGAAAAACACTTATCAGGGCTATGGCATCGCGGCCGAAGACGATGCTTCGGCTTCAGTCAACATCAACAATGCCAATCTCACCGTATCCGGCAAGAAAGGCTCTATCGGAAGGCTCGCCGCACTGAAACTCACGGGCGCACAAATAGTGGAACCCGTTGGTGCCGAGTTTGTCAAGAACAAGGGCGTATGCACCCTTGAGGACGGCTCGTATGTAATAGTAAAAGAACCGGTTGTAATCGAAGCCACTTCCACTGGTATCGGGCAACTAACCGGAGAGGAACAAAACGGAATACAGAAACTGCTCACGCCGGACGGACAAATCCGCATTATCCGCAACGGGAAGGCATATAATGTGCAGGGCAACCGGATCCAATAATATCCATGACATATACATAGAACAAAACCTGTCCGTGTACTTGATGCGCGGACAGGTTTTTTCATAGATCCGCCCTACAGGGGGGGGAGACGGATACGGGAAGAGAGACGTTTGCAGGAATGGGAAAAAAGGAGTATCTTTGCAAGCGCTAAAAAGAATAACATGGAACTATCAGAACAAGAGATTGTACGCAGACAGAGTCTGCAGACCATGCGGGATATGGGTATAGACCCCTACCCCGCTGCAGAATACGTAGTAACGACCTATTCCACTGAAATAAAGGAGCAATATGCAGCCCAAGAAGCGGCGCTGCCTGCAGCGGCCGAAGGAGCGGATGCACCGGAAGTGGAGCCTTGGGAAGTAAGCATAGCGGGACGTCTGATGAGCCGCCGCATCATGGGCAAGGCATCGTTCATCGAGCTACAGGACTCGAAGGGACGCATACAGGTGTATGTAAGCCGTGACGACATCAACACCGAGGCGCAGCCGGAGATGTACAACATCGTATTCAAGAAACTGCTTGACATAGGCGACTTCATTGGCATACGGGGCTTCGTCTTCAAGACGCAGACGGGTGCCATATCGGTACACGCCAAAGAGCTGACAGTGCTGGCCAAGAGCCTGAAAGTGCTGCCGATAGTGAAATACAAAGACGGCGTGGCTTACGACAAGTTTGACGACCCTGAGTTGCGCTACCGCCAGCGGTATGTGGACCTTGTGGTGAACGAGGGCGTGAAGGACACCTTCCTAAAGCGTGCCACGATATTGCGCACCCTGCGTCAGGTATTGGACGAAGCCGGCTATACGGAGGTGGAGACACCGACGCTGCAGTCGATAGCCGGCGGCGCAAGCGCACGGCCTTTCATCACGCACTTCAACGCACTGGACATTGACATGTACATGCGTATTGCAACGGAATTGTATTTGAAACGCCTTATTGTCGGCGGCTTCGAGGGCGTGTATGAGATTGGCAAGAACTTCCGCAACGAAGGTATGGACCGCACGCACAACCCCGAGTTCACCTGCATGGAACTGTATGTTCAGTACAAGGACTACAACTGGATGATGTCGTTCACGGAGCAACTGCTGGAGAAGATTTGCATTGCCGTGAACGGTACAACGGAGAGCGTGATAGACGGCAACGTGGTGAGCTTCAAGGCACCTTACCGCCGTCTGCCCATACTGGATGCCATCAAAGAGAAGACCGGCTACGACCTGACCGGCAAGACGGAAGACGAGATACGCGAAATATGCAAAACACTGCACCTTGAGGTGGAGCCAAGTTGGGGAAAGGGCAAGATGATAGACGAGCTGTTCGGCGAGTTCTGCGAAGGCACGTTCATCCAGCCCACCTTCATCACAGACTATCCCGTGGAGATGTCGCCGCTGACCAAGATGCACCGCTCGAAGGCCGGTCTGACGGAGCGCTTCGAGTTGATGGTAAACGGCAAAGAACTGGCTAATGCCTACTCAGAGCTGAACGACCCGATAGACCAGTACGAGCGTTTCAAAGAGCAGATGCGTCTGGCCGACAAGGGCGACGACGAAGCAATGATAATCGACCACGACTTCATGCGCGCTTTGGAATACGGCATGCTGCCCACCTCGGGTATCGGTATCGGCATCGACCGGCTGGTGATGTTCATGACCGGAAAGACGACGATACAGGAAGTGCTGCTGTTCCCGCAAATGAAGCCGGAGAACCCATCCTGACAACTGTGACTTTCCCAAAGTATGGAAATAAGAATGAAATAAAACAATCAAACTATGGATATCAAACTTACGATTGACAAAGCTTACGGCTTTGTGACGCCTGAGGCGGTGAGCGCCTACAAGGCACGCGCAGACAAAGCGCAGGAAATGCTCGTTAACGGTACGGGCAAAGGCAACGACTTCCTCGGCTGGCTCCGTCTGCCGGAAGACATCCGTCCCCAACTGAAGGACATTCAGGCCACCGCCAACCTGCTGCGTCAGGAATGCGAGGTGATTGTATGCATCGGTATCGGCGGCTCATATCTGGGCGCGAAAGCCGTGATAGATGCGCTGAGCAGTTCGTTCGCGTGGTTAGAGGACAAAAAACCGTATATCGTATATGCCGGTCAGAACATCGGCGAGGACTACCTCTACGAGTTGCAGAGCCTGTTGCGCGGCAAACGATTCGGCATCATCAGCATCTCCAAATCAGGCACGACCACCGAGCCTGCTCTTGCATTCCGCCTGCTGAAGACACAGCTGGAAGAGCAGCAGGGCAAAGAGGCTGCCCGCCGTCTGATAGTGTGCATAACGGACAAGGCCCGCGGCGCACTGCGCACCCTGGCTACACAGGAAGGCTACAAGACCTACGTGATAGAGGACAACATCGGCGGACGCTTCTCCGTGCTGTCGCCTGTAGGACTGCTTCCGATAGCCTGCGCCGGCTTCGACATCGAACAACTGATAGACGGTGCCGCCCGCATGGAGAGCGTATGCGGTACGGACACTCCGTTTGAAGCCAACCCTGCCGCCCAGTATGCCGCCGTACGGAATGCGCTGTACAACAGCGGCAAGAAGGTGGAACTGCTGGTAAACTTCCACCCGAAGCTGCACTACGTTTCGGAATGGTGGAAACAATTGTACGGCGAGAGCGAGGGCAAAGAGCAGAAAGGCATCTTCCCCGCCTCGGCAGACTTCACGACTGACCTGCACTCGATGGGACAATATATTCAGGACGGCGAGCGTCTGCTGTTTGAGACGGTGGTGTCGGTGGCCGAACCTAACCATCAGGTGGACTTCCCACATAACGATGCCAACCTGGACGGTCTGAACTTCCTTGCCGGCAAGCGTGTGGACGAAGTGAACAAGATGGCAGAATTAGGCACGATGCTGGCCCACGTGGACGGCGGTGTACCCAACCTGAAGGTGGAACTGCCGAAGCTGAACGAGTACTACTTGGGCGAGCTGATTTACTTCTTCGAACGCGCCTGCGGCATCAGCGGCTACCTGTTGGATGTCAACCCGTTCAACCAACCGGGTGTGGAAGCCTACAAAAAGAATATGTTCGCCCTGCTGGACAAGCCCGGCTATGAAGCCGAGAGCAAAGCCATACGGGAGCGGTTGAAATAAACGGAACAAGAAACCACAAGGGGGCGGCCGAAAGTCGCCCCTGCCTATTATAAGACATCGATATGTATGCACTGATAACCGGCGCATCGTCGGGTGTAGGAAAAGCCTATGCCACCGTATTGGCCCGCGACTACGGGCACGATGTGCTGCTGGTGAGCAACCAGGAAAACGAACTGCAGGAGTTGGCCGCCCGACTGACACAGCAATACGGCGTGAAAGCCCTTCCCTACTACAGCAATCTGGCCCGCGAAGAGGCTGCGGAAGAGTTGTACCGCTGGTGCGGTGACAACCACGTGGAGGTGGATATCCTCATCAACAATGCCGGCATGTTCTTCTGGCAGCCGCTCATTGAGGCTGCGGCCGGCAAAGCACAAACGATGCTGATGCTGCACATGGTGACACCGGCGATGCTGTGCCGCTTGTTCGGCGAAGACATGTGCCGCCGCAAGAAAGGCTGGATACTGAACATGTCAAGTATGACCGCATGGATGCCGTTTCCCGGCATACAGTGCTATAATGCGACAAAGGCGTTCGTGCTCAGCTTCTCCAAATCCATCTGGTATGAGATGAAACCCTACGGAGTAGGCGTAACCACCCTGACTCCGGGAGCGATAGACACGCCGCTGTATGGGCTGAACGACAAGGCGCGCCGGCAGTTGGTGCGTTTCGGTATCTCGTTCCCGCCGGAGCGTTTCGCACAGATAGCGCTCCGACGCATGTTCAAGAAGCGCAAACAGGCGATGCCGGGCTGGGTGAACCATATTGCCGTCCCGCTGTTGAAGCATCTGCCTGACTGGGCTGTGTTCACTGCGATGAAGATAGCTCCGCAATACAAGAACATTCCGCTGCGGCGGAGACGACAGGACAAGGCTCTGCTATTAGCAGCCGTGTTGTTGCTTCTGTTATAAGAATCAGCAGATGATGGATTGGTTGGTTAGTCTGTTTACGGAAAGTTCGGTGGCCCACACGATAGTGGTGTACAGCCTGATTATCGTTGTCGGCATGGCGCTGGGCAAGGTGCGCGTGAAAGGCGTGTCGCTCGGCGCCACCTTTGTGCTTTTCACGGGTCTGGCATTAGGTCACCTGAATATGCATATCGACCCGATGATACTGGATTTCCTGAAGAACTTCGGTCTGATACTGTTTATATTCTCGGTAGGTCTGCAGGTAGGACCCGGCTTCTTCTCCTCTTTCAAGAAAGGCGGTATGGAGCTGAACGGGTACGCATTCTTAGTGGTGGTGCTGGGCGTTGCGGTTACGCTCGGTTTGTACGGGTTGTTGCGCGGGCGCGTAAGTCTGCCGATGATGGTAGGCATCATGTCGGGTGCCATCACATGCACCCCGGGGTTGGGCGCCGCAGAAGAGGCGTTGCAGCAGGTGAGCAGCATGAACGGCACGGCTGTTGAGCCTATCTCATTAGGATATGCCGTAGCCTATCCGATGGCCGTAGCGGGCACCATTCTCGTGATGATGCTGATACGCCTGTGCTTCCGCGTAAATCCGCAGGCAGAAGAGCAGGCCCTGAACTCGCGCCATGATACGGCCGACCGGCCCGACATACTGACCTTCCGCATCACCAATCCGCTGATAGACGGTCTGACCATTGCCCAGATAAGGCAGCGTTTCGGACATCAGGCCATCGCCACACGGGTGTATGACGGCGAAAAAGTGTTCATTCCCCACGCCGACAGTGTGATGCACACGGGCTACATCGTGCTCATTGTCACACGCGATGCCAACGCCGAGCGGCTGCGCTTGCTGCTGGGGGAACCCGTAAAGTTTCACTGGAAAGACGACGGGCACGATTTAGTATCGCGCCGTATTGTAGTAACAAAAGCAAGCGTCAACGGAAAGACCATCGGCAACTTGCATCTGCGCAGCACCTACAACGTGAACATCACGCGCATCAATCGGGCCGGCATCAATCTGCTGGCACGTCCCGATCTGGTGCTGCAAGTGGGCGACCGCGTGATGGTAGTGGGACCGATAGAGGGCATCCAGCGTGCAGAGGCGATGCTGGGCAATACGCTGAAACGCCTGAACGAGCCGCATATCATCACTATCTTTTTAGGTATTCTGTTAGGCATCGTGCTGGGCAGTGTACCAGTACGCTTTCCCCACATGCCGATGCCTGCACGGCTGGGTCTGGCCGGAGGACCGCTGATTGTAGCGATACTGCTCGGGCGGTTCGGCTACAAGTTGCGTCTGATTGCCTACACCACGCAGTCGGCCAATCTGATGTTGCGCGAACTGGGTTTGTGCCTGTTTCTTGCCTCTGTTGGTCTGACAGCCGGAGGACAGTTTATAGAGAGCGTGTTCTCGCCTGACGGTCTGCTGTGGTTAGGTTGCGGCGCAGCCATCACCATCCTGCCTGCCCTGGCAGTGGCTATATTGGCACGTATGCGGGGCATGAACTACTTCACAGTGTGCGGAATGGTGGCAGGCGCCCACACTAATGCGCCTCCTTTGGCCTATGCCAACTCGCTCAGCGACACCGACGAGCCGGCAGTGGCCTACTCTACCGTGTATCCGTTAGTCACCTTCCTGCGCATCCTTATTGCACAGTTCATGATTCTCATCTTTGCGTGAGAGAAAGGCATTTGGCGGTTTCAGGAAAAATGAGTACCTTTGCGGGCTTTTTGCCGTAAAAGTATCTTTCCCACACGAAATGCAACCGGCAACAGAGATAAACCAACGAAACAACATTCATTTCCTAAAGATGGACGCAAAATACAATCCGACCGACATTGAAGCCAAATGGTATCAATACTGGCTTGACCACAAGTTCTTCCACAGCGAGCCCGACGGGCGCGAACCCTACACCATCGTCATTCCGCCCCCGAATGTGACGGGTGTACTCCCCATGGGGCACATGCTGAACAACACGATTCAGGATATTCTGGTACGGCGTGCCCGTCAGGAAGGCAAGAACGCCTGCTGGGTTCCCGGCACGGACCATGCCTCCATCGCCACGGAAGCCAAAGTTGTGAACAAGCTGGCACAACAAGGTATCAAAAAGACCGATCTAAGTCGCGAGGAGTTTCTGGAGCACGCCTGGGATTGGACCCGCGAACACGGTGGCATCATCCTGAAGCAGTTGCGTAAGCTGGGTGCTTCGTGCGACTGGGACCGCACAGGCTTCACGATGGACGAAGTACGTTCGGAGAGCGTCATCAAAGTGTTCTGCGACCTGTATCGGAAGGGGCTCATCTACCGTGGCGTGCGGATGGTCAACTGGGACCCCAAGGCACTGACCGCCCTCTCGGACGAGGAAGTGATATTCAAGGAGCACCACGGCAAACTGTACTACCTGCGCTACAAAGTGGAGGGCGAAGATAAGTATGCCATCGTAGCCACGACACGCCCTGAGACTATCATGGGTGACACAGCGATGTGCATCAACCCCAACAACGAGAAGACCGCCTGGCTGAAGGGCAAGAAGGTGGTGGTACCGCTGGTAGGGCGAGTGATACCTGTCATAGAGGACGAATACGTGGATATGGAGTTTGGTACAGGCTGCCTGAAAGTGACCCCCGCACACGATGTAAACGACTATATGTTAGGCGAGAAGTACAACCTGCCAAGCATTGACATCTTCAACGACAACGGTACGCTGTCGGAAGCGGCAGGCTTGTATGCAAGTATGGACCGCTTCGACTGCCGCGAGCAGATTGCCAAGGATTTGGAAGCCGCAGGCTTGATGGAAAAGACGGAAGACTACACCAACAACGTGGGCTTCTCGGAGCGCACGAACGTTCCCATCGAACCAAAGCTCTCGATGCAATGGTTCCTGCGCATGGAGCACTTCGCCCAAATGGCCTTACCGCCCGTGATGGAAGACCGTCTGCGGTTCTATCCCCAGAAATACAAGAACACCTACAAACACTGGTTGGAGAACATCAAAGACTGGTGCATCTCCCGCCAACTGTGGTGGGGGCATCGGATACCGGCCTGGTACTTGCCGGAAGGCGGTTTCATCGTAGCCGAGAACGAGGCAGAAGCCCTGCGCCTGGCCATCGAAAAGACAGGTAACCATGCACTCACAGCCGCCGACCTGAAACAAGACAGCGACTGTCTGGACACGTGGTTCTCGTCGTGGTTGTGGCCCATCTCGCTGTTTGACGGCATCCGCAACCCCGGAAACAAAGAAATCAACTACTACTACCCCACCGCCGACCTTGTTACAGGACCGGACATCATCTTCTTCTGGGTGGCCCGCATGATTATGGCCGGATACGAATATCAGAACGAGATGCCTTTCCGAAACGTCTATTTCACAGGCATCGTACGCGACAAACTGGGACGGAAGATGTCGAAGTCGTTAGGCAACAGTCCGGACCCTCTGGACCTGATAGAGCGTTTCGGTGCCGATGGCGTGCGTATGGGCATGATGCTGAGCGCCCCCGCCGGCAACGACATTCTGTTCGACGAGTCGCTCTGCGAACAAGGCCGCAACTTCAACAACAAGATATGGAATTGCTTCCGGCTTGTGAAAGGCTGGCAGACAGCCGATACGGACCAGCCTGCCTATGCCCGGCTTGCTACCGACTGGTTTGCTGCCAAACTGACAGAGACGGCCGCCGAGGTGGAAGATCTGTTCAAAAAGTACCGTTTGTCGGAAGCCCTGATGGCGATATACAAATTGTTCTGGGACGAGTTCTCTTCGTGGTATCTGGAAATGATAAAACCCGCCTACGGGCAGCCTATCGACCGGTGCACCTATGAGTTGACACTCGGCTATTTCGACCGTCTGCTACGTCTGCTACATCCCTTCATGCCGTTTATCACGGAAGAGTTGTGGCAGAACCTGCAAGAGCGCAAGGAAGGTGAGAGCATCATGTTCGCAGCCGTAGGCGATATAGCTTGCGGCCAGGCAGACACGGTTCTGCTTGGCAGCGTAGAGGAGCTAAAACAAATAATAGCCGGTGTGCGCAACATACGCCAGCAACGCAATATTGCTCCCAAAGAGGCCTTGATGCTGCAAGTAATGGGCGAGAAGACACTACAGGCAAGCGAAGAGCAGGTGCTGGTGAAGCTGTGCAACCTCTCCTCCATAGAACACGTCGGGCAGAAAGCTGCGGGAGCGGCCACCTTTATTGCGGGTGTGACCGAATATGCCGTTCCGCTTGACAAGTTCGTCAATAAAGATGAAGAACTGAAGAAGCTTCAAGCCGAACTGGAACATCAAGAAGGCTTCCTGCGGGGCGTTATGGCCAAACTGGGCAACGAGCGCTTTGTGCAGAATGCGAAGCCCGACATTGTAGAGCGCGAGCGGCAGAAGCAACACGATGCAGAGAGCCGTATAGCCGCCTTGAAAGAGAGTATTGCAGCACTCGGCTGAGGCAGAAGCGGGGTTTTAGCATGAAAAATGCGTTCAGACTGCATTTTTTTCGTGCTACCTCTTGCGGGATTCAAAAATATGTAGTACTTTTGCACCCGCTTTTGGGGCGTTAGCTCATCTGGTAGAGCGCAACACTGGCAGTGTTGAGGTAAGGAGTTCGAGTCTCCTACGCTCCACAAAAAACGCAGACTTTCAGCGATGAGAGTCTGCGTTTGATTTTGCGGTATTTCGCTTCTGATGCAACCTGCCAGCCCGCTCAGCAGGCCTCAGTTAAGCATCAGTCCATCATTTGGCCGAAGTTGTTGCTAAGCTGCACCATCTTGTCGTACTCTTCGGGTGATAAGTCCTGGAAATAATAGTTGCGCGGATCGACCGCCTTCCCCTTGTAATGCACCTCATAGTGGAGATGAGGTCCGGTGGACTTGCCCGTATTGCCCACTAAAGCAATAATATCGCCGCGGTGCACCTTTTGCTTGACATATACCAAGGGTTTGGAGAGGTGTGCATAGAGGGTCTCATAGTTGTAGCCGTGGTCAAGAATGACGCAGTTGCCATAGCCCTGCTTCCAGCCTACAAACTTGACCGTGGCATTACCTGTAGCATAGACATCGGTGCCGATATGCGACGTGAAGTCCATGCCGGCATGAAACTTGCGTGTATGATAAACAGGGTCGATACGCCACCCGTAGCCACTGGCTACACGGGTCAAATCTTTGTTGAGCACAGGCTGTATGGCTGGCAGATTCTCTATACGTACTTCCTGTTCTTTAGCCAAAGCGATAATCTCGTCGTAGGACTTGGCCTGCACATAGAGTGCCTTCTCCAGGCGGTCCACTTTCTGCGTGAGTTCTGCCGCTAAAGCGGAGTTGGTCATCTGGGAGATGGAATCGTAATACGACACCTGTTGCGTGGCTCCGAGACGGACGGATAGCGGAATAGGCTCAGCCTGAAAGAGCACACGGTACAGATTGTCGTCGCGTTGCTGGAGATCGGCCAGCACCAACTGCATCTGGTCGAGTTGGCGGGAGAGGAGTTCGTAGTGCGTCTTCAGCGCATCACGCTCACGCCCGACCTGCTTCTCACGCGGCGAAGGGAAGAAAGAGAAGAAGAGGAAGAAAAACAGCACGCCCATAAGGATGCCCGTAAGAATAGAGAGACCGCCACGGCGCAGCCAATAGCCGATACCCTGCTCCACCCGTTCGAGCTGGAGCGTATCCGGATTAAAATGGTATTTCTTTTTTGACATATCGAGGTTGGATGGTTGGATGTTATACGTCAGAGGTTCTTTGACAGCAATTTCTGTGCCAGGTCGGGGCGGCGGATACGGTTAAGCGCTTTGATAATCCCCTGCCGGAACTCCGGTTTGTACCAGAAGAAAAACTGCCGCTGCGCAAGCTTGTCCTCACGGGAACGGGCGACATAGACAGGCTCCATCGTGTAGGGATTAAGACCGGTGTAATACATCTCGGTAGCAAGTGTCATAGGTGTAGGCGTAAAGTCCTGCACCTGCTCCAGATGGAAGTTCAGACGCTTGGTCTTGAGTGCCAGTTCTGCCATATCCTCCAATGTACAACCCGGATGAGAGGAGATGAAATAAGGAATAAGCTGCTGGTTGAGCCCCGCCTCGCGGTTAATCTTGTCGAAAAAGCGGTTAAAGGACTCAAAGAGAGAGAAGTCGGGCTTTCGCATCAGCCGGAGCACACGCGGGGAAGTATGCTCAGGTGCCACCTTGAGCCGACCGGATACGTGACGCGTAATGAGTTCGCGGGCATACTCGTCAGACAAGAGGTCGTAGCGCACACCGCTACCAACAAAGGCCTTCTTTATATACGGGAGAGCGTCCACCGTGCGATAGATGTCAAGCAAAGCGGAGAAGTCGGCGTTGAGGTTCTTGCAGACTGCCGGCTGTATGCAAGAAGGCCGGCGGCAGCGGCGGCAGAGCTCCTTGTTGCGTCCCTCCATGCCGTACATATTGGCACTGGGGCCTCCAAGGTCGCTAAGATAGCCCTTGAAGTCAGGCTGGGCAGCTATCTGCTCCACCTCGCGGAGAATACTCTCTTTGCTGCGCGAGGCGACATGCTTACCCTGATGGGCGGAGATAGTACAGAAAGAGCAACCTCCGAAACACCCCCGGTGCATGCATACCGAGTTGCGTATCATCTCGAAGGCGGGGATGGTCTTACCTCTATATTTGGGATGCGGCAGACGCGTGTAAGGCAAGTCAAACGAAGCATCCAGCTCGCCCGTGGTCATAGGCGGATAAGGCGGATTGACGACGACACTGCGGCGGTCGCCCCCCCCCATAGGCTGCACAAGCGTCTGGGCCTGCACCAGATTGGACTGTTCTTCTATATGGCGGAAGTTCTCGGCCTGGCAGCGTTTATCCTTCAAACAAGCTGCATGCGGGTGGAGCCATACGCAGTCATCGCCGGCACGAGGCGGGGCGGAAACAAGATAGGCCGTCTGCGGGATATGATGCGGTGTAGCCGAAGAAGAGCGATAGTGCTCAGCCACTGCCACAACGGGCTTCTCGCCCATACCGTATATAAGCAGGTCGGCACCTGAATCTACCAAAATGGACGGCATGAGGCGGTCAGACCAATAGTCGTAATGCGTCAGACGACGCATGGAAGCCTCAATACCGCCTATGACAAGCGGCACATCAGGATAAAGCTGCTTCAGGATACGCCCGTAGGTGATGGTGCAATAGTCGGGACGCATACCGGCGCGGCCATCGGGCGTGTAGGCATCGTCGGAGCGCAAACGGCGGTTGGCGGTATAGTGGTTCACCATGGAATCCATACTGCCGGCAGAGATGGCAAAGAACAGACGCGGGCACCCAAGCTTGGTGAAGTCGCGGTGGTCGCCCCGCCAGTCAGGCTGAGGCACAATGGCCACACGGAGACCCTGCGCTTCGAGCGTGCGACCTATAACGGCGGCCCCGAAGGAGGGATGGTCGATGTAGGCATCGCCAGAGAAGAGAATGACGTCCACCTCGTCCCAACCACGCAGTTCCAGCTCCTTACGAGTAGTAGGGAGAAAGTCGGTGAGCCGTATGTCAGTAGCGGATTTGTTCACTTGCGTTATTGTTTTCACAGGGCCTTGCTCCGTTCTTTTGCCGTCCTTTTGCCGTGTTTTTGCCGTAGATGTCCTTATGGGACCCTCACGCAGGTCAAGGTGCCGTCGGCCGACGACACGATGCACTCGCGGGCATGCCTGACAGGTGAAGGCAAGGCGGAGGCCGTGCGTGAGCAGGGGACGGGACAGACGGTGTTGAGGACGGAGTTGCCCAGCTTGTGGCGCCACAGGACGCGTCCCGTAGCCGCATCGATGCCGTGAAGGAGGCCGTTTTTCGTACCGAAGACGACGGTGGACCCGAGTTGAATCAGCATGGAGGGGTTATGGTCGTAGCCGTAGGCGGCATTAACAGCCCAAAGGGTGCGCGGGACGGGTGACGTAGCATCCATGCAGACGACGCTGTCCCACATACAACGGGAGAAGAGGCGGCGGCCGTCAAGGCTGAGGCCGGCGGTCTCGCGAACGACATGCTGCTTCGTGCGCCAGACGACACTACCATCGGCGGCATCCAACGCGGTAAAGACCCTGTCGGGCGCCGTGAAGAACACTTTGCCGTCAGCCGCCACCGGCCAGCAGGCTGCGGGGGAATACTTGTCGGAAGGATGGCCGTTGCTCCATTTCCAGGCCAGAGAGCCATCGGAGAGCTCAAGCGCATAGAAATGGCAGTCCCATGCCCCGAAATAGATTCTGCCGTTATAGATGCAAGGACGTGTCTCGACATAGCCTTTCAGGCCGCTGAAGCGCCACTGCTCGGCACCGTCGGACAACCGAAGCGCCCTGAAGGTGCCGTCGGAGCCGCCGATATACAGGATTCCGTCTTTCCCGACAGGACAGCCCATGACAGCCATCGGCGTCTGCACTTTCCAGCAGAGGTTGCCACTCCGGGCATCGAGACAATAGATGCCGCCATCGGTAGAGCCAAAGCAGACACGGCCGTCCATCACACAGGCAGTGGAGATGATGCGGCTTCCGGTCTGAAAAGTCCACCGCGTCCGGCCGTTGCGGGCATCAATGCAGAAGAAGGTGCCATTCTCGTCACCAATATAGACAGCCCGTCCGCTCCATACGGGCGCTGCATAGAAAGCCGCTCCGGGCTGCACCTGCCAGCGGTTGCGCACGGCGGGATATTGCCGGTTGACCTCGAAGGAAGGACGCAGGGAAAGGTCCGGTTCTCCGTATTCATGCCTTCCGAAGGGCAATGACAGCCACTGCACGGGAGCGCGGCCGACCACTTTCTCCTGCCAACGGACCGAGTCGGCAGCCACGGAGATGATACTATAGCCCCCGACGGTGTCTTTGCCCCGCAGGTTGGAACGGGTAAGTACGTCGGGAATGCCATCGCAATTGAAGAGAAGGTTACGGTGGTAGTGTCCGCCGAGGACAGCCTGCACATTGTATTGCCGCAACACGTCGGTGACATCGAACCAGTTATCCACATCGCCGGTCTGCAGCGGATAGTGGGTAACGGGAAATATGTACGTGTCAGCCGGCTGTTTGTCAAGCAACTGCTGCATCCAACGTATATCCTGCGGCGAGACGTGTCCGTCAGCCATCTTGATGACAGGCCCCGTGTTGAAGCCGAAGAAGAAACAGCCGTTGTAGGTAAAAGCAAAACGCTCATCGCCGAACACACGGGCGAAATCGGTACAGCCCGACTCCGACCACTTGGTCTCGTGGTTGCCGGGAATGATGTAGTAAGGCATGCACAACGAGTCGAGCACCTGCTTAGCCCGCCGCATGGAACCGGCTTCGCCCGCATCGGCAATGTCGCCGGAGACGATGACGAAGGCCACGGAATCGATGGTATTGATTTCACGGACAGAGCGGCGCAAGTCCCATAGCGCATTATCGCCCGAGGGCGAGATATGTATGTCGGACATCTGCACGAAGCAGAATGGACGAAATTCCGCCCGCAGCGTGAAGAAAACCGGCAGAACCGTGAGAAGGAAAAGGATACGCTTCATAGAGGTAGCAATCATGGAATGGAAGGCTCTACTCCGGCTGGAGGCCGAGTTCTTTGCGCAGCGTGTCCAGTTCGGGATTGAGCTGCACCAAAGTGTGATAGTTGTCAGCCCGTCCGCCGGACACCTGCCGGGACTCTTTGACGACACAACGGAGGGTGAGCAGGTCGTTCTGCAACTTGTCGGCCAAATCGGCCAGCAGAACAGGACGTGCCTGCATAACCTCTTTCTCCTGCAGGGTATTCTCAACGGTGACGACGATGCCGGTGTTGTTCTCCAGCACAGGATGTCCGTTCATGAGCATAGCCTGCATACGGTCGTCCTTGGGGAAGAGACGCGGCAGGGTAAGCCAGGCATTGTCGAACTCTTCAGCGGAGAAGGCGGTCGTGCGCTTGGGTTTGGTTTCTTCTGCTACTTCTCCGGCGGCCGACCGGACAGATGCAGCCTGCGCAGCCCCCGGAACGGAGATGTTGGCACGGATGGAGACCGTAGGGGGACGGTTGCCCTGCACGGAAGCCGCAGGTGCGGGGCGCGGGACGGAAGGCATTGCGGGCTTGGGAGCGGAAACGGGAGCCGCAGGGGCCGGCGCCTGCGGTGCAGGACGGGAAGCCGGAGCGGCAGCAGGGGAGGAGGCGGGGGCCGCCGATTGGGCAAAGGGTTTCAACTGCGGGCTATTACTGACCGGTGCCGCCTCCCGCGGCGCAGTGAGCTGCATGAGTTTGATAAGCATGAGCTCCACCGTGAGGCGTTTGTTTTTGGCCACACGGTACTGAATATCGCACTGATTGACAAGGTCGAGCGCCTGAAAGAGGAAGGGGGCGGAGCAACGTGCGGCCTGCTCCTGATAGCGCTTGCGGATTGCCTCGGACGTCTCCAACAGACGTGTCGTCAGCGGGTCTTTCGAGACGAGGACATCGCGCAGATGCACACCCAGCCCCACCACGAAGTTCTGTGCATCGAAGCCTTTGGTGAGCACATTGTTGAACAAGAGCAGGGCCTGCGTCACATCGTTCTGCAGGGCGCAGTCAACGAGGCGGAAATAGTAGTCCGTATCGAGCACATTGAGCACCTCGATGGCCTGCTCGTATGTGATGTTGTTTCCGCAGAAAGAGACCAACTGGTCGAAGATGGAGAGGGCGTCACGCATGCCGCCGTCGGCCTTCTGGGCCACCACATTAAGCGCCTCTTCGGAAACGGCAATACCTTCTTTGGCGGCCACATACTGCAGGTGATGAATCATATCGGCCACGGTGATGCGGGCGAAATCATAGACCTGACAGCGGGAAAGGATGGTAGGTATCACCTTGTGCTTCTCGGTGGTAGCCAGAATGAAGATGGCATAGGAAGGCGGCTCTTCGAGCGTCTTAAGCAGGGCATTGAAGGCATCTTTGGAGAGCATGTGCACCTCGTCGATGATATAGACTGAGTATTTGCCTATCTGCGGCGGGATTCGCACCTGGTCTATGAGCGAGCGGATGTCGTCCACCGAGTTGTTGGATGCCGCATCCAGCTCATGGATATTGAAGGAGCGCTGCTCGTTGAAGGCGGTGCAGCTCTCACATTCGTTGCAGGCATCGTGCTCAGCAGTAGGATGAAGGCAGTTGATGGTCTTGGCAAAGATGCGTGCGCAGGTAGTCTTTCCTACGCCGCGGGGCCCGCAGAAGAGGTAGGCCTGTGCCAGATGGTTGGTGCGGATGGCGTTGCGGAGCGTGGTGGTGATGCTCTGCTGACCGACTACGCTTTCAAAGGTAGCGGGACGGTATTTGCGCGCCGAAACGATATAG
>JAFUEI010000002.1 GCA_017464025.1 Paludibacteraceae bacterium
AAGTTGTCGGTCGGTTGTTTGCAACTTCATTGTATGGCATGTCAAACAACAAAATGGCGTCAGTATCATGCATGAAATGGCTTTCATCAAGGTAACCGACGGCACACAATTGTGTCGCAAACAACCGACCGTTTCTTTCATCTTTCTGATATGCATGCCTTTCTGCCCACAAAAGGGCATGGTTGCGGCATGCACACTATTCGGTCGCAAAGGTACGCATTTTTTCTGAGACAGACAAGAATCCGTCAAAAATCTCACCTTATTATATGCAAATTCAAACATCGCAGGCCTGTTCACTCACTCTCCCCTCATCTTCTCCATGACGTATCCCTCCTTTTTTTTCATACAAGGCAAATGTCGTTCTCTTTGGAGCCCACGCCATGGCTAAATTAACAAAAGGAAGCTCTTTCTGAAGAAAAAGATATTCTTGTGCGTCGGTAATCATTGCCTCGTATCGGCGCTTTCCGATAATACCGATAATAGCAGACAGGGGATGCAGGACGGTGGCAGGCCTTGCCTGCGAGACGCAGGCGCTTCGCCCGCCGGCATCTATCTGCTCCGCACTCCCGCCGCCGCAACCGCCACTGCCCTGCGCGCCGTCGTCCGCTGACACTCCCCCGCGCGGTCATCATCCGCTGACATTTCGCCCTGCGCGCTGTCATACACGGGCAACTCCTGTGCCCCGCGCAACGCCTAAAACAAATCCCAAGCAGTATTCACTGCTTGGGATTTGTTTTCTGCTATCTGTCTTTTGTCCTTTGTCTTTTGTCTTTTGTCCTTTGTCTTTTATCCTTTGTCTTTTATCCTTTGTCTTTTGTCCTTTGTCCTTTGTCCTTTGTCGTCATCCCTGTTCGCCGTTTCTATATCTTCGGCGATGGTATCGCCGAATGCCGGCTCTCTCCCTCTGTATGAACGCTATAGTTCTTCAATCCGCTCTCTGCTATTAACTTTTCGCTATTAACTATTAACCACCTTAATTCGGCTATTTCCGTCGTCCACGAGGTAGATGCCGCGCGGAAGTGCGAGGGTGATGGTGCCGTTCACTGTTCCCTGCCATACGAGACGGCCGTCGGTGCTGAAGACGCGCAGGGTGCTGCCTTCGCCGCGGAGCAGAAGGCCCGCCTCGGTGTTGAGAACGCTCCAGCCTCCCTGAGGTGTGTCAAGGGTGGTGGTGATGCCCGGGTTGCCTTGGTTGTCGGGCTGCTCCGGCTCTTCGGGCTCGGCGGCATATATCAGTTGGCCTGCGCGGGAGATGGCACGCAGCGGGGCGCCCGAAGGTCCTGTCAGCTTGGCCAATACGATACTCTCGGTGGGGCGGAGCGGGGTAGAGCCCTGCTTCAGCTTGTAGGTGTCGGTCTCGCCGTCGAAGACGTAGGCATTGGTGCTGCTCACCTCGCCCAAGCTGCTGTTGCCGGTCAGGCGGGCGGTGTAGCTGCCGTGGGGCATGTCGCCGGCCAGGTTTTCGGCCACGTTGGTGCCGTTCAGCGTCTGGTTCTCTGCTCCTTCTAACAGAATGAATTTGCCCGACCAGTAGTCGTAGCCTTGCCGGTTCTTGCAGGCAGGGCAGTAGAAGAAGTCCATGGCATAGGTCTTGCCCTTGCTCATGATGGTCTGTGTGCCGTCGGCTTTAGCCGTTACGGGCCTCCAGTCGGCCTGCAGTTGGCCTTCGCTCACAGCCCATGTGTCGCCTGTCTCGTAGAGGTAATAGTTGCTCTGGCGGAAATTGCTGCCGTTGTAGTGGATGAGCGGATAGAGGCCGGGGTTATTGCCTTTGTTAGCCTGCATATGGATGCTCAGGAGGGCGCTCAGGGGCAGCGAGGTCACGTGCTCGTCGCCGCTGGGGGTGATATAGTCGGCAAGGTGGTCTATAAACTCCTTGGCGGCATTGTTCTGGTCGCTCACAGCCGTCGAGCGCTTGGCGGTGGTGTTGCCGTAGTCAAGTTGGGCATCCTCGTTGAGTTCGATAACATACAGGCGGCGGATGTCAAACGGGGCGACGAAGGTGCGCCATGTGTCGGCTTTGTCCACCTGCATCAGCATGACGGGGCGTCCGCTGACCTTGTAGTTCTTCCCGTCACTGCTGCTCACGGGTTTCCAGCCGTCTATGCCGTGCTCTGTCTGCATCGTCTCGCTCACTTCCATATACAGCAGGTGTCCGTTGCGGGTGCCGGCCGTCGGCGCATTCTCCGGCATGGCCGCTATCCACGGGGAGAAGGTGGCCTGACGCTGTTTGGCCGTCGGCAGCAGGGCGCAAATCTTTCCGTTGTTGTTCTCTTTCGCCGATTGTTTGCCGTAGTCCGCGGGCAGAAGCGTTTTTGCCGTCTCGCTGATGTTGAGCTCTGCGCCTGCGCTGTTGACGGGCCGGCGGCTGAGACCGGTCAATATATCGGCAGGCGTCTCGTAGCAGTATATGTCGCCGGCGGCGGTGAAGCTCAGGTTGTCGGTGCCCTGATAGAAGGTGCCGCCTGTGACGGTGGTGTAGAAGGGCATGCGCAGGGGCTCGTTGCTGACAATGGTACCGTCTTGCACAAGCACTGTGCCGTCGGTCTGCTCTTCGCCATAGCCGTACAGAATGGCTGCCAACCCGTCTTTTTCAAGCACAGCGCGGCGATAGCCTGCGGCGAGGGGTGTTGCCTCATCGGCTCCGTTTGCGAGCCGCAAAACGCCTCCGTTGAGCGTGAGAGTGCTGCGGTGGTTGCCGAGGTCAACCGAACTCATCCCTTCGGAAGGAATCAGCTCAAGGATGGCATTGTCGGCTCGCGTGTCAGCCCACAGGTTGTCTATCGTGAGGTTCACGCGTGCGTTGGCCGGTGTCGGCAGCACGGCCACAGGCGCCGTCTCGCGCTCGCCCTGCAGCTGCAGACCCTCGTACTGGACGTTCACGTCGGTGGAGCGGGTGGCGGTGAGGCGGTTGGTGCCGTAGCTGTGAATAGCGGCGTTGAATGCGCGTGTGGCATCGGTGTTGCAGAAGCTGATGACAGCCCCGCTGCCGCCGATGGTGTTCATGCCCGTTTCTATGCCTTGCTGTGTGGCGGCATATCCTGCCTCGGCGGTGGTGCCGTCAGCGGTGTGCGGACGGGCCGCTATCTCCGTGTTGATGAGCGTCAGGTCTGCAGCGTGGCTGCCGTTGTTCAGGTAGGTCACAAAGCCGCTCTCCGTGCCATTGGTGCCGTTGTAGGCAAACGGGCAGTAGCCTGTCAGCGCCGTCTTGCCGCCGTCGGCCTCGAGACTACCGAGCCGCTCGGCCGCGATGTTGTTCACCTGCCGCTTGAAGACGTATCGGTTGCCGCTCTTCTGATAGACAAACAGAGGCGTATGTGCGTTGCAGGCTATGTCGGCGGAAGGCGTGTTGAGCAGGGGGTTGTCGTCGCTGTTGAACTTCTCGCTCACGCGGTTGGTGTTGCCGCTCACGCCAAAGACGTACAGCGTGTCAAACAGCGGCGTGCTGCCGGAGAAGCAGGGCCCGAAGTCGTATTGTGTCAGGCCGCGGTAGGCCGTGCCTGACTGAAGGGGTTGCTCCGTGCCGGTGTGGAAATACTTGTCGTTGCTGTTGTCGGCTGTGATGGCCGGCATGGCGGAGCGGGTGTTGATGGTCAGCTCGTCACCATTGGAGCCGATGAGCTTGATGGCACCGCTCTTGTTGATGGTCGTGTTGCGCACCGTCAGCGTGTATTCGCCCCACTGGTCGAAGCCCACGCGCTCGAGAATCTCTTCTTTGTTGGCGTAGAAGGCCGCCATATCCGGATTTTCAACAACGATATTATCATCAGTCGAACTGCAGTCGCCGATGCTGTAGTAGCGGAAGGTGATGTCTTGCGGCTGCTGCAGCGGCTTGTCGCCCTCGCCGAAGGCGGGCAGGTCTATCTCCGTCACTTTGTTGCGGTCTGCACCATACTCAAAGCCTTGACGAAGCGAGATTCTGAGGCCGGTGATGTAACCCGCGAAATTGCCGAAATAACTGATTTTGATATAACGCGTATCGGGGTTGAGATTCCGTTGGTTTATAGAGAATGAGGTCGTAGAGGTTTTGGCATATATGTCCGACCAGTTTGTGCCGTTTGCGCTCTCCTGCACCTGCCAATAAGGATTGCTCGGTATGGAGGTAGTCAGATTCTCAACAAGGTTGTTGAAGGGGGTGAGGAGCCATTTTAGAAAATCGGAATCTGAATTGGGATTTATTTCCTTCACTTGTTCCACTTTCGCATTGAAGCTGATGTTGTCCGGCACACCGTTGAAGGAGAGTATGACATATTTCTCATTGCCACCTGTCTCCGTGCCGCTTAGCCATGTCCCAATTCGGATGCCTTTATGCTGTGCGTATGTTACGCGGGCAGGGATTACGTTCAGGAAGGTGTAGGGCTCCGTGTTGTCTTCGTCGGAATTGCACCAGTCCACATTGCCGCGTGTCTCATAGACGGAATTTCCGTAGGTCTCTTCGGTGAGCGTGCTTATGGGTAGGCAGACCTGGCTTTTCGGCTCTATGCTGAACGTTTTGTTGAAGGCGGCAACCGGCTCATAGTTCCCGTTCCCTGCCTGACTGATGCGAAGGGTGACAGAGCCCTTTCCTTCAGTGTTGGTCAGTTGCCCGATGCTGAGTTTGCCGTTGCTGTAGGTTGCGGTGACATTGTTTTGGGCAGAGATTGTGACTTGCAGGGGAGTCGCTGAATTGGAGCTGCTGACAGGATTGGTGTAGGTGGTGCCGGCTCTTAGGTTGCTGCCGATGTTCCATGTCAGCACGGGGGTCGCTTTGCTGACGTTGAGGGTCACGGTAAAGGTGGCAGGCGAGTAGGTCTCCGCAAAAGTGCCGGTGGGGATGAAGACGGCGTTGAACGACTGGCTGTTGCCCGCATCGGGTTTGAGTGCCGGAGTCTGCCAGGCTAAGGTGCCCTCTATCTCGATGTTGCCTTTCTTTACTACACCGCTCAGCACCGACTCCTGCAGGGTCTGCCCGTAGGTAAGGGCGGTGGCGCTTACGCCTGCAAAGTTGTCAGGGCGTGCGCCGATAGTGGTGATGGTATAGGCTACATCGGGAGCCGCATTCCAGTTGGCATCGCCCGCTTGCGTAGCCGTGATGGTCACAGTCTGGTTTATCTGGAGCACATTCAGCTGCGCTGTAGCACCCGTGCCGCTGACGGTAGCAACGGCGGGGTCGGAAGACGTATAGGTCACTGTCAGTCCGGAGGTCGCTGTAGCACCTAACACGGTGCCCGAAGCAAACTCACCGCCCGCCGTGAGCGCGAAGTGCTGAATTTCTTGATTGCGTTTTTGGAAGCGGCTCATATCAAGCGGTAGAGTGCATGTGATAGGAGAGCCGTTGTTCTTGGTATTATAAAGTGAAGTGTTGTTTGGAGTGAAAGTGATTGTATAAGTGGCTTCATACGCATCAACAGAAGCGGGAGATGCACTCCAACTTCCATCGACAACTTGATTTTGTTTTCCTTTCGCAATGCCGGCAGTAGTGACATCTGCTAAATTGTCGCCATATTGAATCGGGTTTGCACTCCATGCGGGGCAGGCATCAATATATGGTGTCTGCTTCAGTCCCGTGCCACTGAGGGTGACGGTGGCGGTACTGGTACCGTCAGTAATCGTAATAGTGCCGGAGTAGGATTGTGCCGCCTGCGGACAGAAATAAACGACAAAATCGTAACCCGAAGCGTTGCCTTTCGTTCCGGTAGAGCATTGGCCGCTACCGTTATAGGCAAATTGATTGCTACCAACAGCATACGTATATCCATCGCGGCTTTTGGTAATCTCGCCTGAAATATTGTCGGTTGTTCCTAACCGCCACACATTTTTATCACCCGAGATGAGCTTGACCGTTATATTTCCGTTGGTGAGGAATGAACGGAAATTGACGGTCTGTGCTGCAGAAGCCTCTCCCCATTCCAAGCTGCCAAACGACTTGCTGATGCTTGTTACCCCGTTGGTTTCTCCTGCCAGACGGATGTGCTTCCCCATGGGGACTTTGACATTTTTGAGATAAACGTTTTTTAATGTATTACTGAATAAATAGTTATAGTAAACTTCTATGCTGGATATTTCTTGGTTTAACCCACTCCCACTGCAGGTTCTATAGTTGTGTGAATAAGTGTATTTATATCTGTATAGTGTCCCAATAAAGGGGAATTTTCGTGATTCACGTGAAGCACTGACTGATACATTTGGAGTGACAGTAATATTATTTATATTTCCAAAATTGAGGGTGTAAGCTTTTACTCCATAATCGTAATCTTTTGGATCAGAGCTTGAGGATTCCCAGCTTGAATAACTACTGTTATCTCCGGGTATTCTTGAATCAAAAGAATATGTCCCTGCATTGGGGATAAATACATTATTATAAGTATGTATTCCTCCTCCCGTGGCCGTATTTCTGCTATATTCAGTGGTGTTGTATAAAGAATACCATGTACCGGAGTTGTAAGTCTGTGCTTCTGCCGTGAGGGAAAGCAGCCAGAGCAGCAGAACGGTGATATATTTGTAGAGTTGCTTCATTGTCGTCTTCCTTTTTTCGGGGATGTGTTATGCGGTTTGGGTTGTTTCTGCGGGTTGGTTCTGGTGGTTGTTCGTTTGGTGGTTTCAGGCTTAGCCAAGCCTTGGGCAATCCTTAGGCAAGCCTTGGGCAAGGGTAGGAGAGGAGTGGGGTGATTCCGTCGTCTCCTGAAGCCGCTTTTTGTGGTGCACCGCTGCCGCGGCATACACGGCTAACAGCGCTATCAAAAATGCTGTCCCGTCAGGCAGCGGTAGCCGGTTGATGCCCTCGCCGTTGGCGGTGTTCTCTTGCAGCAGACGGAGTATCTCTTCCCACGTCAGGTCCTGCGGCACGTCGCTGTGCGTCAGCTTGTATTCCTCCCACAACTCCTCCAGCTTCGCGCTGTTCCAGTAATACACGCCGTCTATCTCGTAGGCCAGCGCACCGCTGAAGTAGTCGTTCTCGCCTAATCCGTCCAACAGGCTGCGGTCGCCTGCGTCACCGCCCGTGCCGGGGGCGCGGCGCGGACCGCCGATGTGTTGCGCCGCGGCCGTATAGCCGAGCCCGAGGGCGGTGTGCCCGCTTCTGCTGCCAAGGCCGTAGCCGGCAGGCGTGCGGTAGCCCGGGCGGTAGGCGGTGCGGGGCTGGCTCGTCAGGCGACTGTAAGCCGATGCACTGCGGCCCGATGCCTTGTAAACCGATGCACTGCGGCCTATGCCTGCGCTGCGCCCGATGCCCGATGTACCGGCCTGCGGGGCCTGTGCCAACTGCGGGGCCGTGTAGCCGAGCGGACGATAGGCGGGAGCGGCAGCCCCGGCCGACCCGTAGGTGGCTCTCCCCGAGGCGGAGATGGCGGCTCTTCCCGATGCGGAGATGGCGGCTCTTCCTGACCCGTAGGCGGCAGGAGTGATACTATATAATAGCGGCGCAGCGGACACACTGACGGCTGTCAGCTGCATCGTAATCAAAACAACTATATGGCTCAAAATCTTTTTCAATTCCGGCAGACTGACTTCGCAAAACAACTGTTTCTAATACTGTTGTCTTCGCGTAAGCCCTCTTTCGTTCACGATGCAAAATTACGTCAAAACAGGCAATATGTCAAGCCGCTCACCCTTCATCCGGCTCTTTTCTTACCTATTGCGAGATGAATCTTAAGAAATGGCAATTCTCTGCCGCCGATTCTTGCAATTTCTTGCAGAAATATCTTAAGAATCGTACATCCTGCTTCGTCTGTGGCTATGCCTGCCCTTTGCCTGCCCTTTGTTGGCCCTGCCCGCGGTCGGGCGCGGCTCCTTGTTGTGGAAATTTTGTTATTTTCGTTCAAAATATTTGTCAGAATGAGTAAAAAGTGTTACCTTTGCGCGTTAATTGCGTAGAAGATGCTTGTTTGAAACCTGAAAGGAAAAACGGGTCGGCAAGTCATTGAAAAATAGAATGGTATAGCTTAACTGATGAAAATCCGGAAACAATTGCAATATGTGCTTTGCCTTTGTTTGGCCTTGCTGTGCGGCCGGACAATGGTTTTCGGTGTCTCTGCTGAAGGGGCTTCGGAGGGCTTTTTTGTACGCACGCGCGTGCAGAAAGTCTCTGCCGCCGAGTGCCAGTTGTCTCCCGATGTGGCCGCCCTGCTCTGCAACTACTATACCCTTGCCAACTGCGACATCTGTCTGCCCTGTCTGAAAGATGTGCCGCCGGCCTACTATTGCGAGTGCATGATGTCGCCCGTGCAGAAGCCGGGTATGGACACCGTTGTTACCGGTGAGATCTGGTTCTCCGGCACGGTGACCGATGTTATCGACGGCGGCATGACCGCCTATTGGTTCAGCAAGGCCAAGCAGGGGCAGCTTACGCTCTCGCTCTATCTCTCCTGCAGCGACCTTGTGCCGATGAAGAATCTTTATATCTGGAAGAACAATGCCTATATGCTGACGCCCGACTCCATCATGGCGCTTGTCAACAAGCAGGGCGCGGCCGGCATGCTGGAGACCATGAAGGCCAGCAATGTGCCTGTCCGTATCCGCGTGCAGCCCCAGGACACGGTAGAGGGCGGCCGGATGCTCGTCTTCCGCTACGGCGACGGTTTCCACTCCACGTGCGAGGAGACTTTCCCTGTTTATTTCAACATACCCTACGCCTATTCCTGGCCGGACAACGTCTATAGCCTCTCGCCTGCCAATGCGAAAAAGCTCAAGTGGGTGCATTGGGAGCCTGTAGCCCTCGGCCGTCAGGAAGTGAAGGGCCCTGTGAGTCTCAGTGTGCGCCGCGGCAGTTGCACCGGCGAGGTGCTCTGGGAGCATACTTTCAGAGACGAGACCCGCGCCTGGTTCCCCGATACGCTGGCCCTGCAAGCCTTAGGCGCACAGCGTGACACGCTCTATTTCGACTTCTCCGGCACCAATCGCGGCATCCTGCGTTTCTATTCCACCGAGCATATCGGGCTGGTTCCGCGCGACAGCGTCCTCTGTAAGGGGCAGACCTATTGGAGCGGCTCGGAGGGTATCATGCGCGACACGGTGCTCAACGACACCCTTTGGGTGGCTGGCGACTCGCTGAAGGTGAACAGTCTCCGCCTGACCTTCACGCCGGCCGACACGGTGCGCGAGACGCTCACGCTCCGCGCTTCCGAGTTGGGCAAGACCTACTACGGCAAGCAGATTGACGACTACGGCGACTTCCGCTTTGTGCGCAACACCGGCTGCGACGTCTGGTACGAGCTGCACGTGGAGCCCCTTTGGACCTATACCACCAAGACGACCACCTACACCGAGTGCCTCGGCAAGGCGCTCTACTACAAGCGCGTGGGCCTTACGCCCGACAAGCAGAAGGTGGCCTACTATGCCAACACGACGCTGCGCGACACTGTGACCACCGGTCGTGACACGCGGCGTGTGGATGTGGTGAAGCTCGTCTTCACGCAACCCGATGTGCAGACCGACACCATCAGTCTGCTGCCCGAAGAGTTGCCATATACCTATCGCGGACAGAAGATAACCTCTTTCGGCACGCGGACGCTGACCATCAAGGTCAACAACCAGTGTACGGAGAAGGTGAAGCTCTCTGTCCTTGAGCGCGAGCGCCCGCTCACCCGCCTTGAGACCGTCATCGACACCATGATGTGCAAGGGCCTGTGGCTGGAGCTGCAGGATACGACGGTGATGACGCCCGGCCCCTATACCGACAGCATCTTCCTGGCCAAGGACACGCTCCTCACGCGCTACTGGAAGCTCTCCTACCGCGAGCCGGAGCTGGAAGAGCGCCTCGATTCGGTAAGGCAGAGCCTCCTCCCGCTGCGCTACGGCGACAGCCTCCTTTACAACTTCGGCACCTACGACATCGTGCTGGCGCGGCCCGACACCTGCGAAGAGCATATCCGCCTCACGCTCGTGCCGCAGGCCGAATATATCAACCAGCGCATCATCGACACGACCCTCTGCCGCGGCATGGCATTCCGGCTCGGCGGCAAGACCTTCACCGCCGACACGCTGGTGAGCGACACGCTCCGGGAGGCCGACTACCTCTGCCGGGTCCGCTCCTTCGCGCTCCATTTCCTCAAGCCGGAGCCCGAATACCTTACCGACAGCCTCTACTACCGCGACCTGCCCTACGCCTTTGGCGACACACTCATCAGGGACTACGGCACGTATGAATTATATAAGGAACACGCAGGCGCGTGCGATACCTATACTATACTGACGCTCCTGCCGCGTACCGAGTACATCTTCCAGCACGAAGACACGGTGCTCTGCCACGGCCGCAAGATGCTTATCGGCGACAAGACCTTCACCGAGACCTGCGCCTATCAGGATACGGTGCCGGGCAGCCTGCCCTACACGCAGATAGTAAGAACCTGGAACATCAGCTTTACGCCGGCTCTGATTGAGCAGCAGACGCGTGCCGTCCGCTGGGCGGATATGCCTTTTGCCGTGGGCGACACGCTGATAGGCGAGTATGGCGTCTATGTGGTGCAGACCACAGGGGACGACGTGTGCGACACATGGACCGAGCTCAACCTCGTGCCTGAGATTGTCTATACTGCCGTCGAGGCCGATACCGTGCTCTGCGCCGGCAAGACCTATCTGCACGGCGGCAAGGCCTTTGAAGCCGATACGGTGCTGACCGACACCATCGCCTCGCCGGCCGACTATTCGGCTGTGGTGCGCACGCTGCATGTCCGCTTCCTGCCGGAAGAAACCGTGCTGGACCATCTGGTGCTGACCGCGGAGCAGCTGCCTTACGACTACCACGGGCGGATCTTGAGCGACTTCGGACCCTATACCTTCGAGACGGAAGGTACCGACGGCTGCCGTATTACGGTGGAGCTGCTCTTGGAGGAGGCAACAGGGCTTGAGACCGTGCCCGCCGACAGGCTGATGCAGACCAATACCGCCCGTGCGGGCGAACTGCTCACGGCCCGCCTGCCCCGCGCAGGGGTGCTGCGCGTCGTCGACATGCTCGGGCGCGTGGTGTGGCGTCAGCAGGTGCCTGCCGGCAAATGCACTTTCAGCCTGCCCGTGGCCGGACACTATGCCGTGCAATGGACCGACGGCGAATGCACCAAGACCGAGAAACTGCAGATAAAGAACTGATAAACAAAACAACAAGAATATAACTAACAAATCTCAATTAATCATCAAACAACAAAATCAAACAACAAAATGAAAAAGTTCCTACTAATGGCTTCCATGTTGTTGCTGACGATGGGTATGTTTGCCCAGACCAACGACGCATGGAAGAGTGCCACCCCGTTCAACTGGGATGTGCAGAACACTGTGGCAGTCGGGGACACGGTATGGTTTGCCGTTGACCTGACGGGAGTGCAGTCGGACGAAGACGTGCTGTTGTATGTCAACAACGCCACGCCCTGGCCCGGCGAGACAGCCAACATGACCGCCATGGTTTACGTTTGGGGGCAGAAGACCTTCGGAGGACAGACCTACGAGTCCATCTCTCCGCTGGAAGACACTCCCCGCAAGAAGGCTATCGCCTACGGCCACAACTACGCCTTCACCCTTCAGCAGTCAATCATCAAGAACTTCAATCTGCAGAAGGTGTATGTCAAGTTGTTCACCGACAAGGCTGTCACTTTTGCTGCTGAGGCTGTCGAAGCAGGCGAGAAAGACCTCGACTGCTTGAATGCTCCCGAAGTGAAAGTAGGCCCGACGGCTGTCACCAAGACCTACTCGACCGTAGGTAAAGTGCAGTGGTATGCCGTCAACGTGGCGCATGCCAAGAAGGCCGGCAACCTCACCGTCAAGGTGACGCTGACCAACAACAACGCGTCTGAAAGCGCCTATGTGGAGGCCGGTGTCAGCTTCGACTGCCCCTCCACCGGCGTAACCGGACAAAACCGCACCCTCAAGCCGGGCGAAGTGCTGACCAAGACCATGGACCGCTCCTATCTGCAGATGATGGCCGACTCGGTTATCTATGTGAAGGTGCAAGCCAACCAGAAGCTCACTGTCAAGGCCGAAGAGGTGGTTGACGCCACGGTTGTCACTCCCAAGACCATCACCGGCACCATCATCGAGCTCGATACCCTCAAGGTATATACCCTCCCCGCAGGAGGCGGCTCGCAGTGGTACAGCATCGACCTCGACAAACTGAACGGCAAGCGCCAGATGCCCGAGGTTACCCTCGAGAACCTTGGCACAGGCTCCAACAAGATTACCGCCGAGGTGGCTTACGAGAATCCTTACACCTACACCATCAGCCGCACAACGACGATGGCCAAGGGTGCCGTGCGCGTAGAAGAGATTCAGAGCAACGTGGTGAAGACTGCCGTAGAGAAGACCGAAGAGTTGCATCCCGGCAACCATGTGGCCTACATCTGCATCACCTCCACCGATGCCCTGAGCTTCATCGCACGCTCCAAGGCACGCACCGAGGGCAACGATTGCGCCAAGGCCAAAGTGTTTGACTGGAAGAACGGCAATGCGCAGATGGCCAATACCACCGAGTGGTACGCTGTTGACATCCGTGCCGCCAAGGACACGCTGACCAACGGCAAGCACGACATCAAGCTCTATGTGGACAACCGCTCCTCCAACACGGCTACCCTCGATGTGAAGGTCGCTTTCGAGTGCCCCTATACCACCACCACCGACCAGCCCTCCACCACGATTCCTGCCAACAAAACCTCGCAGAAGGTCATCAAATACTCCCTGTTTGGCAACCTCGCGGCCGATACCATCTATGTCCGCCTTACCACGACGCAGAACGTCATGCTCCGCGCTGACACGATTGCTGCCGAAGCTATTGCACCTATCTATGTGTGCTCCGAGGCTGCCAAGGTGCAGATGGAGCAGGACTATGTCTTTACGCCCGCCACTGCCGGTGTGAAAGACTCTGTTTGGTACAAAGTGGCTCTGGCTGACCTCAAGGACGATACCGATGCCACCCTTGTTCCGCTGCTCACCGTCACCAACCTGACAAGCTCCAAGGCTAACATCAAGGCCGAAGTGGCTTTCTCCTGCCCCGTCACCGACGCTATGCAGAGCAAGACCACCACTATCGCTGCCATGAAGTCGCAGGAGAAACTCATCACCAGCGACCTGCTCAAGACGGTCAGTGCCGATACCGCTTATGTGCGGCTCATCAGCGACCGGCAAATCAGCTTCCGGGTTGAGTTCAAGCACGAAGACGAAGGCAGCAGCTGCAACTCGGCCAAAGAGTTCGTCTGGGACCCGCTGTTTGAGAACTACACCACGGTCAACCAGGGCTTCTGGTATGCTGTCAATATCGCTACGGCCAAGGCCAACAAGCAGAATATCGAAATCTACATGCAGAACCTCTCGGCCGACAGCACCGCCAACATTAAGGGCGAGATGGTGTTTGAGTGCACCTCCACCACGCCGACCGTGAAGAGCTACACGCTCAAACCCAAAGCCGACAAGACCTATCTGATGAAGTACGGCACGTTCTCGAGCGTGAAGTCCGATATCGTATATATCAAGCTCACCAGCAACACCGAGCTCCGCCTCAAGGCCAAACTCGTTGACGACGAGACCCCCGTCACCGACTTCTGCCAGATGGATGCCGACGGCAAGCTGATTGAGTATGACTGGAATCTGGGTAACGACCAGGCGGCCGGTGCTCTCACCGATACGGTTTGGTATAAAATCAATCTGGACACGCTGCGCGAGCGCACACAGAACTTCAAGCTCACCCCGCAGGCTGAGGTGACCAACAATACCGCTGCCGGCGCCAAGGCCGACGTTATCGTCATGGGCTCGTTCCTCTGCCAGGCCCGCTCGATGATGCAGAAGAGCATCACGATTGCCGCAGGCAATACCTATAAGAAATATCCCGAGGCTGACGTAATCGCACAGCTGGAGGACAGCACATGGGGCTACTTCGGTATCATCACCAGCGAACCTATCCACTTCTACATCAACATGATCAACCCCGACCAAGGTCAGGATTGCGCTCATGCCGCCGACTTCGACTGGCAGAAGGGCAACTGGCAGGAGGCCGGCAACACCCTCTGGTATCTGGTTGACCTGACGACTATCAAGAACGCTTCCGAGCCTGTTGACCTCGTACTCCACCTGCAGAACACCGACAACACCTCGGGCCGCACCTCGGCTAACCTCTACTGGGCTTGCCCCGAGAGCGCTTCCGATGAACCGTTCGCTAATTACAACTACGACCTGGCTACCGGAAAGACCGTGGAGAAGCGCTTGAGCTATAACCTCATCGCCAATACGCAGAGCGACACCATCATGATTGAGCTCTTCGCACAGCAGGCTGTTCACTTCTGGGCTGACACCATTCCCGCCGAGAAGGAGAATATCACCGCTTGCTCCGACAACGTGCAGATGGAGTGGAATACCGACATCACGCAGACCAAGGATACCGTATGGTACATGGTTGACATGAAGGAACTCAACAGCCGCGAGTTTGACAACCTGCAGCTCACTATCAATCCTGTCGGTGCTGCCACCGCCTTCAAGGCCGAAATCGCCTACGAGTGCCCCGTGCAGTACAAGATGGACAGCAAGGGCCTCAATCTCAATGCCGGCCAGGGTTACTTCAAGGAGGCTGACAGAAGCGTGCTGAAAAACATCACCGCCGATACCGTTTATCTGCGTCTCACCGCCGACAAGGTGCCCTTCACCTTCCACGTTGAGCTCGCACAAAGCTGCGGCGACTGCCAGAATCCGACGCTCTTCGACTGGGAATACGGCAACATCCACAGCCGTACAGCCGAGTCCGACACCTGCTGGTATGTGGTTGACATCAAGCAGTTCCGTCAGGACGACACCAAAGAGGCCGAGATCATCGTAAAGAACCTCTCCGAGGCTCCCGCCAATGTATGGATGGAGGTTTGGGACTACTGCTACAACCGCAGCAACGAGTCCACGCAAGAGCCGATGGGCGGCAAGGCGATGGTGAAGACCATTGCTGTGGGCGACTCCGCTACCAAGCGTCTGAGCCAGGCTCTGCTCAAGAGCTATATGGGCAACGACTCCATCTACATCTACCTCCACTCCGACCAGAAGGTGAAGATCTTCGCCAACATCATTGAGCCCGAAGATACCGTCGAGGTCAATGTTACCGTTCCTGCCATCAACCTCTGCTACGGCGAGGCTGGCTACACGAGCGACTATTACGACTTCACCTTCGATGTTGCCGACTTCGGCATGAACGGTCTGCAGGAGACAAAGGTTATTACGCGTGACACCGTGGTTTATACCGACTGGAAGGCCAAGACCGGTCCTATCGACTCCATCTTCACCTTCACCTTCCGCCCGATAACCCCGCTGGATACCGTTCCCTTCAATACGCAGATCAACGTGATTGCCGGTGAAGTAATTGACACAACGGCTGTCACGGCATGGCTTGAGACTCAGTTTGCCGCTACCGCAGCAGTGGATACCGTTGCCAAGTACGCTTATCTCAAGTGGTATGTATATGACGACGAGAACGGCTGGCAGGCCTTTACCGGCAGCAACTACGAGACGCAGAAGGTAGGCTTCGGTCTGGAAGAACTGACCTTGCGCTATGTACTCACCGACAGCTGTCACCTCGGTTTGACTGACGACATGAAGCAGGGTATCGAATACGACTTCACGGTGGATATGCGTCACCGCGCTATCATACCCGATACCGTGGCCGTTTGCGCCGACAGCGTATTTGCGCTGCCTTCCGGCAAGACGGTTGCCCTCAGCGCCGACAAGTTCAGCACCTCGGCTCCCTACGGCTATCAGTTGCTTGACTCTGTAGCCATCCCGGGCACGGCTTACGACTCGCTCGAGGTTTACAAGTTCGAGTTCCGTCTCAACCAAGCTCCCGAGTTCTCGAAGTCGATTGACAACTACGCGCCCGCCCGCCTCAAGGCCGGCGAACTGCCCGACTTCACGGCTGCTACGGCTGCCATCATGGCCGACCTCAAGGCCGACTCTACGACCAACAAGGACAACAACAACATCTACACGGCTTCCGTACAGGGCATCCGCTGGGAGGTTAAGGAGAATGGCACGTGGAACACGCTCCGCATGGACACCACCGTCAGCTTCGCTCAGGATTCGCTCTTGCTCCACTACATGATGCTCACGCCTTGCGGCGAATACGCCAGCGACTCGGCTCTCTTCGAAGTGGATATGACCAACCTCTCGAAGGGCATCCAGCGCGACACCGTTTGCGCCAACACGCCTGTCACCTACACCATGACGTGTGCTACCACCACCGAGGTGCGCAACATCGCCGGCATTACGGCCGACACCGTTCTGGTTGACACCATTTATCACCAGATTGCCGCCAATAAGGTAATCGCCCAGGCCGACTCCGTATTCCTTACGGTAATGCGCAATCTCACGCTGCCTGCTACGCTGACCAAGCTGGCCGATGTGCAGACCGCTGTCGTGGGTGCACCCATCGACTTTACCGCTGTTGACACCGAACTGCGTGACAGCCTCGATGCCAAGATTGCTGCCGATCCGGCTGTCGCCACCTACACCACCATCGCATGGCAGGTGGAGGGTGCTGACGTGGCTGCTCTCAGCTACACGCCGGCAGCTGTAGGTACACTCAATGCAACGTATGCCGTATTCGGTATGGATTGCCGCACCGACAGCTTGACGTTCGACTTCACCATCAACGTTGCCGCTCCTGACACCACGTGGACCTTCAGCGGTCAGGACACAGTCCTCTATGCTTGCGTGGCTGCTCAGACGGTTGACACCGTGTATATGCCCGAGACCGTCACCTTCGACAACACGGCCAAGACCTATACCGGCCAGTTCAAGACCGAAACCACTAAGCCCTTCGTAGCTCTCACGCTGCCCGCTACGGTAGCCGCCCTGCCTGCTACGGCCGTGCTTGGCGAGGCTATCGACCTGACAGCCGCCAATGCCGAAGTGAAGACCGTGCTCGATGCACAGCTCAGCGACAGCATCACCGGCTATGGCGACAGCATCGTTTGGAGCGCCAACGGCAACCGCCTGCCTGCACTCAGCTACACGCCCGATGCAGTAGGCACCCTCACGCTCTCCTTCGCTGTCACCTCCGAGTGCAACAACACCGTTCTCACCAGCAACGACTTCAACCTGACCGTTACACCCTCGGATACCACCTGGGTATTCAGCGGCAAGAACACCGTTATCTACGCTTGCGTGGATGCCGTCTCGGTAGATACCATCTATCATCCCGAAACGGCTGTGACGACCAGCACTGCCATCACCGCTCAGTTCGACACCGAGACGACGAAGCCCTACATGGCTCTCACGCTCCCAGCTACCGTAAGTGCACTGCCCGCTACGATGAATGGCGGCGAGACGCTTGACCTCACGGCTGCCAACACGGAGGTGAAGGCTGCTCTCGATGCTCAAATCAGCGACAGCATCATCGGTTACAACGACAAGATCAACTGGCTTGTCAACGGCACCGTTCTCACGTCGCTCAACTACCAACCCGCCGCTGCAGGTGTCATCACCGTCAACTTCGCCATCACGTCGGAGTGCGCCGGTGCTACCGAGCAGAAGAGTGCCGACTTCACCATCACGGTGGGCAAGATGGTTACCGATGCCTATCTGGCCGATACAACCTATCGCCAGCGTGGTGACACCATCATCACCTATGTATGCGAAGGTGAAGAAAGCATCAAGCGCGATACGCTCGCTACGGTAGAGCTTGTTGACACCATCGACCTCGCTCCCACCGTAACCGCTACCGACTCCGTGCTCAACCACCAGATCAACTATCGCGGCTACTACACCGTAACCGCCAAACTCGCTTACGGCAACCAGACGCTGCCCGCCGACATCGTACTCCTCCAGGCTGTCTGCGACGAGACCATCCATTTCGTTGACTCGTCCGTAACCGCCCTCAAGGCCTACTTCGACAAAGACACCACTCTGGCGCCTGTAGCCAAGAAGGATATCAAGTGGACATGGAAAGACGCCACCGGCAACTATGTTGAATTCGGCGAGACCAAGATGCCGTCCGACAAGGACAATATCGACATTCGCCTGACCGTTACCACCGAGTGCGGACAGACGCTCTCGCAAGACTTCACCATCGACGTCGAGAAACCGACCTACGAGAACAGCCAGAATCTCAAGGACTACAGCAACTTCCTCAAGCAGGAATACAACCGCGTCATCCTCTTCAACTACAAGAAACTGGTTGACGAACTCAAGTACGATATTCCTGAAAAGGATGTGAAGTGGTATAAGGTGGTTGGACAGTGCGACCTCGAGAGCACTGAGACCGACGACGAACTCGTCAAAGACCACGGCTACTACTACACGCTGGAAGACGGTGCCGAAATCGTAGGTGACTACTATGTTTACATCGAAGTCATCGAGAGCACCGAATATCCTTGCGGCGCCGAAATCCGCAGCCAGGTTATCACCATGAAGTCCTCTGCAGCTGCTCCGAAGCTCACGCCGAACATGGTGCGTCCCGCCGAGACGATGCGTATCAGCAACCTCGATGCCGAACAGACCTACGAAATCAGCGTTTACGACCTGACGGGCGTTTGCCTCGAGCGCTACACCGTTAGCGGCACCGAAGAGTATCTGCTCGAAGCTCAGGCTGCAAGCGGCTACTACATGGTCAACGTCAAGGCACAGGATATGCTCAACGCAACCCTCAAGTATGTTGTTAAATAATTAGAAAGGAGGAATGAATATGAAAACTATCGTTAAAAATTCAATCGCTATTCTGGCATTGCTCACTTCCTCTTTTGCAGTTGCACAGGATAAGACATTCACCAAAGAAGAACTCTCTGTAGGTGACACCGTGATGATCAAGAAGTCCGAAGTGACCCGCTATCTCACCGGTGAAGAACCCTCCACGTGGGTATATGGCAACCGTTTCGCCATCCAGCAGGTTGGTGGCAAGCGCTTCCCCGACGGTATCCTCATCAAGGACATCATCTCGTGGATTGGCGCCGAGTTCCTCTATCTGCCGGGCGACACTGTAGCCGCCAAGACCGAACCCCGCAAGCAACAGGCTGAACAGCCTGTTGCCGGCGGGCAGCCGGAGCAGCAGCCCGAACAGCAACCCGAGCAGCAACCCGAGCAGCAGCCGGAACAGCAACCCGAACAGCAACCCGGGCAGCAGCCGGAGCAGCAACCCGAGCAGCAACCCGGGCAGCAACCCGAGCAGCAACCCGGGCAGCAACCCGAGCAGCAACCCGAGCAGCAGCCGGTTGAGCCCCAGCAGACTGTAGAGCCGGCCGACACGACCGCACAGACTGCCCCCGCTGAAGAAGAGAAACAGCAGGAACCCAAGAAACCCGGTTTCCACCGCTTCTCCATCGGTGTCCGTGGTGGTGTGGCCTCTCTCATGCACAGCAAGTCTGACATGATGGGCAACTGGAAGCCCGGCTTCGATGCCCTCCTCGACCTCCAGTACGCCTACTACTTCCCCCGCAAGGAAAGCAGCAAGGCAGCTCACGGTATCCTCACAGGTATCTCGGCTGGATATTCACAGTCGCCTATCAGCGCTGCCATCGACACGACCTACATGTCTAAGGATAACAAGATTCAGTACACCGTCAAGGCCGACCAGCTCAGCCAGTCCGACGGACAGATTCAGATTGAAATCCCTGTCATGTACAGCCTCTTGATGGACAATGGCTTCTTCTTCAATATCGGTCCTAAATTCATGATGCCTGTCTTCACTCACTACACCGAGACAGCCACCAATGCCGATATCGATGCCTACTTCCCCGAAGTGAATGTTCACGTTCGCAACCAGGATGCTACCGGCAATCTCGAAGACAAGACGGCCACCGGCAGCTGGGGTAAGAACAAGCTCAAGATTAACGTCATGCTGGGGGCCGACCTTGGCTACGAGTGGAAACTCAAGTCGGGCAACGCGCTGGGTCTCGGTGTGTATGCTCACTACTCGCTCTACAACTCGTTCAAGAACGATGCTGCTGGTGAGAACCTCATCAACGTGACCGAGCCTACATCCTCCAATCCGGCTTCTGTCGGACTCTTGTCTGCTACCGACAACTACGTGAAGGGGATGAACTACTTCGACGGCGGTTTGAAGCTGATTTATCACTTCAACTTCCCCAAGCAGTACAAATAAACACCTTCCTCCGGAGATTCTCCGGAAAGCAGGAGAAAAACAGAAAGAAAACAAAAGAAAAACAGAAAGAGGGTGTGCCCGTCAGGCACACCCTCTTTCGTTTTATCAATTCATCAATTCATCATTTCCCCGATTATCCAATCACTCCCCTTATCTGGGCTTTTACGGCCTCGCTGTTGCTCACAAGCGGAAGCCTGAGTACGTTGTGTATAAAGCCTTGCTCGCTCAGCACGGTCTTGATGCCGGCCGGATTGCCTTCTTTGAAGAGCAGGAATATCAGTTGCTCATATTCCTTTTGCAGCGCCTCACCGCGCCCCATCCTGTTATACACAATCTCGCGCATATCCTCTGGGAAGGCGTTCGAGGCCACCGAAATCAGACCGTCGGCGCCTGCCTGCATCAGTTCGCGGGCTATCCCGTCGTCGCCTGATATCACCAGCATCCCTCTCGCCGTCGGCTCTTCTTCGCGCAGCGCTATCAGCTTCTTTATCTGCTCCACGTTGCCCGATGCCTCTTTTATGCCCGCTATCTTGTCCGGCATGGCTTTGCGAAGGCGTATCACGGTCTCCGGCTGCAGGTTCACCCCCGTGCGTCCGGGGACGTTGTAGAGCACTACCGGCAGCGGCGAAGCTTCGGCCACGGCTGTGAAATGCCGGTACAGACCCTCCTGCGACGGCTTGTTGTAGTAGGGGCATACGGAGAGGATGGCGCTGTAGCCTGTGCTGTCAAGCTTCCGCAGCTGTTCGCAGAGGGCTGCGGTGCAGTTCCCCCCCATGCCAAGTACGAGCGGAATCCGGCCTGCTGCCTTCTCGGCTGCAAACTGACGCACTTCCTGTCGCTCCGTCTCGGTCAGCGTGGCGGCCTCGCCCGTCGTGCCGAGCACTACCAGGTAGTCGGCCCCGCCGGCTATCTGATACTCTATCAGGCGCTCTAAGTTTTCGTAATCCACCTCCCCTTCTTCCGTGAACGGGGTGATGAGGGCTGTCCCTAATCCGCGTAGTGTCTTCATATCAGTCGTTCGATTGGATGTTTTGCAGGTAATACATGATTTGGTCGAATAGATACACCTGGTCCTTCCCTTCGGGTAGGGCTATCATCAGGTCGGTCAGATAGGGCTCTGCCGTCTGGCGGCCCGCTTTGAAGTCGCCGTCTGCCTCTAATAGCAGATAGCGCAGCGGCAGCACATCGTGCATGCTCAGGTCTATCACGAGGTCGAAGTGTTGGCGGGTCAGTGAGGTCCTTGCCTCGCTCTTGGGACGGCCTAACAGGTTGATGTCGCGGCGCGTCAGTATCCGCCACGATGGCAGTATGGGGCTGAGACCTTCTTTTTTGTCTGCATAGCCCCAGGCGCATACTTCACGCCCTTGTTGCGACAGTTCTTTCTGCAGTTGCTTTATCTGCAGGTTCTTTTCTGTCAGGTCGCTCTCAAAGAGCAACAGCACGCGCTGCACCTTCTCCATCTGCGGGAAGGCCTTTGTCCGCACGGGACGCCGCATGCAGTATCGGTTGAATATCCAGTCTTTTATATGCATCTCTCTGTTTGTTCTGTCAGATGTTTTCGCCTGTCATGCTCAGAAACTCCTCTTCGCTTACTATTCTCACGCCCAACTTCCGGGCTTTCTCCAATTTGGCCGGACCCATGTTGTCGCCTGCAAGTATGAACGAGGTGTTTTTGCTTACGCTGCCGGTGTTCTTGCCCCCGTGGCGTTCTATCAGTTCTTTGTATTCGTCGCGGCTGTGGTGCGCGAAGGTCCCGCTGATGACGATACTCAGGCCTGCTAATTTGTCCGACCCGCCGGCCTGCTCCTCTTCGCGGTTCGCCAATTGCACGCCCGCCGCCCGCAGTCTTTCTGTCAGCCGCTGGTTCTCTTCGTTGGCGAAATACTGGCGTATGCTCTCGGCTATCTGCACGCCTACGTCCTCCACCTGCGCTAACTCTTCGCTTGTGGCCTTCCTCAGCTCGTCTATGCTGCCGAAGCGGCGGGCCAGCTTCTTGGCGGTCGTCTCGCCTACATAGCGGATGCCGAGTGCAAACAGCACGCGGCTCCAGGGCACCTCTTTGCTCCGCTCGATGCCGTCTAATATGTTCTGGGTCGCTTTCTGCTGGAAACCTTCAAGTCGCAGGATGTCTTCCTGACGCAGGTCATACAGGTCGGCTATGTTCCTTGTCAGACCGCGTTCGTAGAACAGGTCGATCGTCTCGCTGCCCAAGCCCTCTATGTTCATCGCTTTGCGGGCTACGTAGTGCTCTATGCGCCCTTTCTGCTGGGGCGGACAGCCGCTCTCGTTCGGACAGCGCCACGCAGCCTGGTCTTCTATGCGGACCAGCGCCGTGCCGCATTCGGGGCAATGGCTGATGAAGCGGAAGGCAGGACCCGTGTCGGACCCGGCTGTCGCCTCCTTGCCTGTTATCTTCGGGATAATCTCCCCGCCTTTCTCTACCCATACGCGGTCGCCTTCCCGGATGCCCAACTGCAGGATGAAGTCCTCGTTGTGGAGCGTCGCCCGTTGCACGGTGGTCCCGCTCAGCTGTACCGGCTCAAGGTTGGCAACGGGTGTGACAACGCCCGTGCGCCCCACCTGATACGTTATCTTCCTCAGCAGCGTCAGCTGTTTCTCGGCCTGGAACTTGTAGGCTATGGCCCAGCGAGGGGTCTTTGCCGTATAGCCCAATTGCCGCTGCAGACCCAGGTCGTTCACCTTCAGTACGATGCCGTCGGTGGCGACGGGAAGGTTCTTACGCTCCCTGTCCCAGTAGCTGATGAAGTCCATTATCTCGCCGATGTTGTGGCATACGCGTATCGCTTCCGATACGTGGAAGCCCATCGCCTTGGCGGCCTGCAGGCTCTCCCAGTGGGTGGAGTAGGGCACATCGTCGGCTAACAGGTAGTACAGATAGGCCTCTAAGCCGCGTGATGCCACGATGCGCGGGTCCTGCAGCTTCAGCGTGCCGCTTGCCGCATTGCGCGGATTGGCAAACAAGGCCTCTTCCTGCTCCTCACGCTCTTTGTTCAGACGATCGAAGTTCTGCCAGGGAAGCAATATCTCGCCGCGTATCTCGAAGTCGCCCTTGAGTGGACTGTCTTTTCCTGCTTCCCAAGGAATGCTGCCGATGGTCTTTACGTTGTCTAATACGTCGTCGCCGCGTGTACCGTCGCCGCGTGTCAGGGCATGCACCAACTCGCCCTTCTCATACCATAGCGAGATGCTCAGCCCGTCATATTTCAGTTCGCATACAATCTCCGGCTGATAGCTGATGTCTTTCGCTACGCGCTCGTACCAGTCGCGTATCTCCCCTTCCGAGTACGTGTTCGCTAACGAGAGCATGGGCCGCTTGTGCGCTAACTGCCGGAAGCCGCTTTTGGCGCTAAGGTCGCTGCCTACGCGGCGGCTGGGCGAGTTGCTGTCGGCCAACTCCGGATGCAGGGCCTCCAGGTCTTGCAGACGGCGCATCTTGAGGTCGAAATCGCGGTCGCTCAGCGTCGGCTCGTTGAGAACGTAATAGCGGTAGTTCGCCTCGTTCAACTCCTTGCGCAGGGCGTATATCTCGTCGCGCTGGCTCTCTCCCTTGTCGCTTCCTTCGCTCTGCTGCAGGTCCGCTGTATCAAACAAATCTAATTGCATATCTCCTTTCCCTAAAACATTATCTTGGTCCGCTTCACGCGTCCTTCTACATATACGTTCACGATGTACATCCCCTGCGGCAGTTCCCGCTCCACACTGTATTCGCTCCCGCTTATGCTGCCTGCTGTCATCAGCTCGCCGCTGATGCTGAAGATGCGGAAATAGCCGCCGTCGGCATAGCGTATCACGGGTTTGCCGCCGCTCTTGCCCACTTCGCAGCGCGTATAGCTCTCCGCCACGTCAACTGCCATGTTCTCGCCTAACCGCAGGCCTACTATGATGGGGTCGTGGTCGGAGCAGCGGAACATCGTCAGGTCCGACAGGCTCCCGTTGTAGGTGAAGCGGTCGTCTTCGTCCGAGTTGATGTGCCAGGCCGCCATGCCGGTCACTTGCGTAAGCATCGTGCTGTTGCACAGCGCATGGTCCAGGTAGCCCGCCTGCCCGTGATATACGTAGCTGTACGAACTGTCCTTGTGAAAATAGCGGTGAAGGTCTGTCATGCCGCCGTTCACCAGCGTCATGATGGGGTCTTCTTTCGCGTAGGCGTTCAGGTCGCCCATTATCAGGATGTCTTCTTCGTCGTAGAAACTGCGGTTGCTCGCATATTGGCTCAACACCGACTCGGCCTCCTGCGTACGCGAGTAGTTGAATGTCCCCTGACCGTCGCCTTGGTCGGCGTCCTTCCCGCTTCCGCTGCCCGATTTGGCTTTGAAGTGGTTGATGCTGAAGATGAAACTCTCGCCGCTCCGCTTGTCTCGGAACGACTGCATGCGCTTCCGGTTGCTTACTCCCGTATTGTTGCTCCGCATCTTGCCCACGGGCTCCAACGTCTCGGTGCAATACACGTAACCCGATTTCGTCCATGTCCCGCTTGCCGAACTGCCGTCGTCTATGTAGCCGTATCGCCGGCCTGTGCTTTTCGTCAGGGTCTCGGCCAATTGGGCTAACGCCTCCTGCCCTTGGGCCACTTCCACGAAGCCGAACACGTCGGCCCCTATCCGGCTGACGGCCTTGCCTGTCTTGGTTTGCTGGCGCGCTTGTTCCGTCTCGCTGAGCGGACCTTGCGTACCGCTGCCAAGGTTCGCCACTAAGTAATACTCCAAGTTGAAGGCGCAGGCGGTCAGGGTGTGCTGCCCCCTGAGGTCGATGTCGGGCAGACCTGCCTCTGTCGCTGTGCGGCTGTTGCCGTTGAACACGGGCGTCCCCGTCACAGTCCACGAGTTGCGGCTGTCAAGACGCACCGTCAGACTCGTTATGCGCTCCCCCATGCGGTGATAGTCGCTTATACCGTTCAGGGTCACACCGGCCGTCTGGTTCGCACTGACGATGTTTCTGTAGGAGGGCGTGCCCGGCAGCTCCTGATTCGTCGCGGAGAATATCCGGTGCGGAGCTATCGTGTACCTCCCGCTCTGGTGGTAGTAGTTGTTGCATACATAAAACGGAGCTTCTATCCTCACCGTCTCTCCTATCAGCTCCGCCGGAATGTCATAATAGCTCCACGCCTCCGCATCCGCTATCTCCAGCACCGGCGTCGCTTGCCCACATACCTCGCTTGACCACACTGCCATGCAGGCTGATAGCAGCCATATCTTTGCTTTCTGTTTCATCCGGTTCTCTGTTGTCTTGTTGCCGATCCTCTTCTCTTGTCGTCGTCTCCGTTATTTTCCGCTACAAAGATACGCTTCTTTTTCCACCTGTGCAAATCACCTCTTCTCCCTTGTCTGATTTTTTATTTTCCATTCTTGATTATTCTTCGTACCTTTGCAGCAAAACTGAAAACCTATGCAAAAACCTGACTGGAATCTTGTCTGGCTCAATCTGCGCAAATACCTGCTCAATAAGTACGTGCTTGTTTGTCTGTTGTTTGCCTTCGTGCTCGCCTTCTGTGGAGAGCAGAGCTTGGTCAACCGCATCGCCCGCGCCCGCCGCATCGCGGCTATGGAGAAAGAGCTCGATGCCTACCGGAGCGAAACGGAGCGCTATCGACGCGACCTCGATAATTTGGAAAACTCCCCCGACAATCTGGAGCGTTTCGCACGCGAACACTATTATATGCATGCCCCCGATGAAGATGTCTATCTTATTGATGAATAGCTTATGAAACAAAATCTGCTCGTCGCCCTTTTCGCTGTCCTGCTTGTCGCGGGTGCACTCCTCTTCACGCTCGACGTCCCCTATGCCGAGTTCGTTTTTGCGGCCGGAGCGCTGCTTGCCGTCATACAGGCTTTTGTCTATGCCATTCAGCATCGCACCACCGACCGCCGTACCGCACGTCTTCACCGCCTCAATTTCCTCGCTACGCTCTCCCTCGGTGTGGCCGCATGGCTCATGATTCGCCACAACACCTCATGGGTGCCTTTCGTACTCATCTATGCCCTTGTTGTCTTCTTCCTCTCTTTCCGCGGAAACCATGATTGACAGACTCGTAAAACACCATACCATTCTCGGCATCGACCCCGGTACCACCTACATGGGGTGGGGGCTCTTGCAGACCGAGGGCGCCCGTGCCGAAGTCATTGACTTGGGCATCCTCGATCTTCATAAAGAGACCGACCACTACGCCAAGCTGCAGCAGATTTTTTTCTTCATCACCGGTCTCATTCAGAAATACGAGCCCACTGAGTTCGCCATCGAGACCCAGTTTGTGGACAAAAACGTGCAGACCATGCTCAAGCTCGCGCATGGGCAGGGGGTCGCTATTGCCGCAGCCCTGTCCAAAGATTTGGCCATCAACGAGTATTCACCGATGAAAATCAAGATGGCCATCACCGGCAACGGCCATGCTTCCAAAGAGCAGGTCGCTGCTATGCTCCAGCGTTTCCTCCACATCCCTGATGACATGATGCCCAAGAAGCTCGATGCCACCGATGCGCTGGCCATCGCCTATTGTCATTATCTCCAGCTCGGATCGCCCCTCTCCACAGGCACCAAATACAAGAACTGGGCCGACTTCGCCAAACGCAACACCGCCAAAATCCACAAATAATCAACTACCCGGTTCATCAATTCATCAATTCCCCAATTCCCCAATTCCCCAATTCCCCAATCCCCCCGTCATGAAACACATCTTCGTCACCGGAGGCGTAGCCTCTTCTCTCGGAAAAGGTATCATCGCTGCCTCGCTTGGCAAACTCCTGCAAGCACGCGGTTTCCGTGTCACCAACCAGAAGCTCGATCCTTATATCAACGTGGACCCGGGCACGCTCAACCCCTACGAGCACGGCGAGTGCTTCGTCACCGTGGACGGGCATGAGGCCGACCTCGACCTCGGGCACTACGAGCGTTTCCTTAATGTCGAAACCCACAAGGCCAACAATATCACCACCGGACGTATCTATCAGAATGTCATCAATAAAGAACGCCGTGGCGACTATCTTGGCAAGACCGTGCAGGTCATTCCGCATATCACCGACGAGATTAAGCGTAACATCAAGTCGCTCGCACAAACCGGCGACTTCGATTTCATCATCACCGAGATAGGCGGCACCGTCGGCGACATCGAGTCCTTGCCCTACATCGAGGCCCTCCGCCAGATGAAGTGGGAACTCGGCTCCGACTGCCTCTGCATCCACCTCACCTATGTCCCCTTCCTCGCTGCGGCCAAAGAACTCAAGACCAAGCCCACGCAGCACTCCGTCAAAGACCTCCAGCAGGAAGGCGTGCAACCCGACATCATCATCCTCCGTACCGAGCACGTCATCTCCGACGAGATCCGCCGCAAGGTCGCCCTCTTCTGTAACGTCGAACCCGAGGCCGTCATGCAGTCTATCGACGCACCCTCTATCTATCGCGTCCCCCTCAATATGCAGGCTGAAGGGCTCGACCGCGTCGTGCTGCGCAAGACCGGCTACAATCCCGACCTCGTCCCCGCTCCCGATATGGACTCATGGAATGCTTTCCTCGACAAACTCGAAGGGGCGGTCGAAGAAGTCCGTATCGCTCTCGTCGGCAAGTATGTCCAGCTGCAGGATGCCTATATGTCCATTCGGGCCAGCCTCTCACATGCCGCGGCCTACAACAACCGCCGCCTTCTGCTCACCTCCATCCTCTCCGACGACCTCACGGCGGACAATGTCGCTGAGGCCCTGCGCGGACAGCAGGGCGTTCTCGTCGCACCCGGATTCGGCTCGCGCGGGGTCGAGGGTAAGTTCCATGCCCTCCGCTATTGCCGCGAAAACGGCATCCCTTGCTTCGGCATCTGTATGGGGATGCAGACCATGGCTATCGAGTTCGCACGCAATGTCCTCGGATATGCCGATGCCAACTCCGTCGAGTTCGACGAGCGCACTACCCACAATGTCATCGATATGATGGAAGACCAGAAGGTCCTTGTCAACAAAGGCGGCTCCATGCGTCTCGGCGCCTATCCCTGCCAGCTTCTGCCCGGCACGCGGGTGTATGCCATCTACGCCGATGCGGTTGAAAAGGCAAAAGACGGCAAACTCCTCATCTCCGAGCGTCATCGCCACCGCTATGAGTTCAACCATGCCTATCGCCGCGAGTTTGAGGACGCCGGCATGATATGCTCGGGCTTCAATCCCGACTCCGGACTGGTGGAGATCATCGAACTGCAGAACCATCCTTGGTATGTCGGCGTACAGTTCCATCCCGAGTATTCCTCCACGGTCCTGCACCCGCATCCGCTCTTCCTCTCCTTCCTTAAAGCTGCAATCGCCCAACCCGCCGCATCCGCTCTTCCTCTCCATCCTTAAAGTCGCAATCCCCCGACCCGCCGCACCTGCTCCTAATCCTCCCGCTGACCCCGAAAAATAAATGTCCGCCCTCTTGCAGATTTCAAAAACTCGCTGTACCTTTGCACCGTCATTTTGATAGTGACAATTGTGAAAATATAAACTATAAAACAACTACTACTATGGCTTACGTTATTGGTAACGATTGTATCGCTTGCGGTACTTGCATCGATGAATGTCCTATGGGAGCTATCTCCGAGGGCGAGAAGTATTCTATTGACCCCGATATGTGCACCGAGTGTGGCACATGTGCCGATGTCTGCCCCAGTGGCGCCATCAGCAAATAAGGCAATAAAAGCAAGTAAGACAAGAAGGCAAGTAAGGCAGGAAAAATCCTCTGATGCAGAAATACTCCTGTGATGCAGGCAGAATCCTGTGATGCAGAAATACTCCCGTGATGCAGAAATACTCTTGTGATGCAGGCAGAATCCTGTAAAGCAGAAAGAATCCTGTCTGGCAGAAAGACTTCTGTGATGCAGAAATACTCCTGTCAACTTCCTAAA